>CBJMQH010000104.1:0-12657 GCA_966431825.1 uncultured Trinickia sp. | reverse complement strand
GGATGGTTCGCGACGCAGTGGTAGCACTCGCGGTTGTTCTCCATCGTGAGCTTCCAGTTGCCCTCTTCGATGATGTCGACCTGCGTGGCGATCTTGCAGTTCGGCAGATCGTGAGGCAGCACGTACGGCTCCATCGCCGCGCGCATCACTTCGAAATCCTCCGGCGGCGTTTGCGCAAGGCAGATGAAGATCAACCCGCCGAGGCTCTGCACGTGCACGGACTTCAGGCTGTGCTTGCAGCGGTCGAACTTCTCACCCATATGCTCGGCGAACATCAATGCGCCGCTCAGGTCGTAAGTCCAGCTGTGGTACGGACAGACGATATTGCCAACCGAGCCCTGCGGCTCGTTGCACAGCCGTGCGCCACGGTGGCGGCATACGTTGTGAAACGCGCGGATCTGCATGTCGTCGTCACGGACGATCAGCACCGATTCGCCGGCAAGCTCGACCGTCACATAGTCGCCGGGTTCCGGAATATCGGGTTCCACAGCCACGTGAATCCAGTGCTGCTTGAAAATGGCCTCCATATCGAGCGCAAAAATTTCCTCGCTCAGATAGAACGGCGCATCAAGGCTGTATCCCACCTTACGCCGTTCGAGAAGCGCGCGAATGTCCACCGATACGTTCATGTTTGCTCCGGATTCGTGACGTCCTGATTCAGTGCGGTTGCCGCCGTTCGCCATGCACCTGCGTAGCGGCGTTCAGTAGTCGATGAGTCGATGCTCGCGCAAATAGTCGAGTATCACTTGTGCTTTTTCGACCGAAGTCCCGTCAATTACGACGTTTCCGCCACGGCTCTCGGTCGTTGTGGCCCCTAGCATCCGCGCGTGCCCCGAGCGCTTTTCGGGCGCAGTGAGCCGGCGCGGCTTGCGCTCGACGGGGCCCGTATGCCAATGCGCCGCATCGGGGTCGACTACCGCCGCCGCCGGTCGATGCGCGATCGCGCCGGTCACCGAACGCGCGTACGCATAGCGCGGCGTTGCCGCGGCCTGCGGGTGAACCGCCACCACGGCAGGCAGCGCCGCCGCCACCCGACGCCGGACGCCTTTGGGCATTGCCTGGGTCACCACGACCTCGCCACCTTGGATCTCGATCGAGAGCGCCGCATCGACGAGCGCGTAATCGAGTCGCGCCGCCAGCCTGTAAGGCAGCATGCCGCTGTCTTGACCGCCTTCGGCGCGCGTGCCCGTCAGCACAAGTGCGACGCCTTTCAAACGTTCTGCAAGCGGCCCCACGACGTCGGCATCGGCACCGCATCCGAGGACGTCGATCGACGGCGCGCCCAGCGCCAGGTAGTCGGCGAGCGCGGGGCTCGACCGGTCGCCCGCATGAATGACATCGAGTGCCATCCCGCTCGCCTGCGCGAGCGTACGGCCGATTTCGAGCGCAAGCGCATCGTTGCGGCTGTAACACGCCACGCCGCTCACTTTGTGTCGTGCAATGCTGACCAGTACGGCGATTCGTTGAATGCTCGTCGTCATGCCGCCACTCCTTCCCTGAAGCCGAGTTCCGCACCGGCCGGTGCCGCAGATGCGCTCCGCCGCGCCGCCGCAACCGAATCGGCGAGCGCCGCGATCGTCGCGCGCGCGTCACCGACAACCGTCAGGTTCGCGCGCTTGACGATCGGCGCGCTCGCATCGAGGTTGACCGCGATCACATGGCGGCAATCCTTGATCCCTTGCAAGTGCTGCACCGCCCCGGAAATACCGAACGCGATATAGACGCTCGCCGTGACGGTCTTGCCGGTCGCGCCCACCTGCTTGTCACGCGTGAAGTAGCCATTGTCGACCGCCACGCGGCTCGCGCCGATCGCGGCACCGAGCGCACGCGCCAACGCCTCGAAGGCCGCAATATCGGCAACGCCGTTACCAGCCGAAATGATGAAATCCGCCTCCTCCAGTGCCACTTGCGCCGCATCGAGTTGCGTCGTACCGAGGTCGCGATAGCGGGCGCCCGATAGCGCTGGCGCATCGGCAGAACCATCCGGCACTGCAATCCGTTCGCCCGCCCCGACGAACGGCAGTTGCGCGACGACGGCATCCGGCGCAAGCAGCACCACGTCAGGCCAGTCGCGTGTCGAAAACGCTCGCCCGGCGCCGACGTACACCCCGACATGGCTTGCGTCGACCTCGACCACATGTGCGGCGATACTCGCCCCGCTCGCCGCCGCATAACGGCGGCCCAGATCGCCATCGCCCGTCGCGTTGTCGGGCAGAAATACGTGATCCGGCCGGAACTGCTTCACACAGCGCGTCAGCGCCGCGACCGCTGCCTCCGGAGCGAATCCCGGGCGGCCGAGTGCGTTCAATTCGACGATCTTGTCCGCGCCGAGCGCCCCGGCGTCTTCCGTCAGTTCGCCGAACACGACGAGCACGACTTCTGTCTGCGCATCGGCCACGATCGCGGCCGCAGCCAACACCTGGCGCGCATGGTCGTCGAGTGCACCGCGGTCGGTATGCGCCGCGACGAGCAGCGAGCGCGTAGCCGCAGCGCTCGTGCGGCGAGGCTTGCGCACCGGTGCGTGCGCACCGTTCCCGGGCAGATGGCTTGCGTCCGCCACCGCATCAGCCGGCGCCCCGTCTGCCGGCGATTGGTCGCCAAGCGTGATCCGCCTTAACCCCGACGCAGCGATAACGAAGGGGCGGCGCGGGTCGACTCTTTTGATCGTATGCATCGCATTTCACTCCAACGCCGCGGCGACAAGTTCGGCCACATCGAGCACGTCCGGGCGCGGCCCGACGACACCTTCGAGCATGGCAGTACAGTTCGGACAACCCACCGCTACGATCTCAGCCCCGACAGCCTTCGCATCTGCCATGCGGATATCGGGAATCCGTGCCTTGCCGGGAATGTCGGTCAGCGGCGCGCCGCCGCCGCCGCCGCAACAGCGCCCACGCATGCCGTGACGCTCCATCTCCACGACCTTGATACCGATCGACTTGAGCACGTTGCGCGGCGCCTCGGTTTCGCCGTTGTAGCGACCGAGGTAGCAGGGATCGTGGTACGTGATCCGCTTTTCCGCGAGCGCGGCCGACGCCTTCGGCGAGAGCTTGCCCGAGGCGACGAGCTCCGCCACGAACGTCGTATGGTGCTGCACCGCGTAGCGCGCGCCGAGCGTTCGGTACTCGTTGCGCAAGCTGTGCATCACGTGCGGATCGGCCGTCACGATGCGCTTGAACGCGAGCGTATCCAACGTCGCCATCAAGCGCTTGGCCATACGCTGGAACGTCGCCTCGTCGCCGAGCCGCCGGGCGACATCGCCCGTATCGGTCTCGGCACCGCCGAGTACCGCGAAATCCACGCCGGCCCGCTTGAGCACTTTCACGAGTGCACGCAACGTGCGTTGATAACGCATGTCGAATGCGCCTTCGCCAGCAACGAGCAGGACGTCGACCGGCCGGCCAGGCTCGGCCACGCGCACATCGAGGTCGACGGCCCAATCGTAACGGGCAGCGATGTCGTACCCGCCCGCGGTCGCCGTCTCGCGCAGATTCGCGAGGACCTCAGGCGCTTTGCCCGGAATCTCGCCTTGCGTCAACGTGCGATGACGGCGCATGTCCACGATCGCGTCAACGTGCTCGATCAACATCGGGCATTCCTGCACGCATGCGCGGCAGGTCGTGCAAGACCACAGCGTTTCTGCCTCGATGAGCCCCGACACGATGGGGCCGTGCGGCTCGCCGGCATGTCGGCCGAGCGCGATTCCGGGCGTCGGGCTGCCTGCGTAACCGGCGTCCGTGCCTCCGACCATGCCCGTCACGAGGTCCTGGATCAGCTTTTTCGGATTCAGCGGCTGCCCGGCAGCAAACGCAGGGCATGCGGCCTCGCATTTGCCGCACTGCACGCAGGCATCGAAGCTCAGCAGCTGGTTCCAGCGGAACTCAGCGGGCACACCGACACCGTATTCCGACGCGTCGAGCACGGGCGTCTTGAGCGCTGTCGGGGGCTGCGCCTCCCGGTCACCGGCGCCGAAACGCTCCTGGCGCGGATGGAAGGCAAGGTGCAGCAGACCGGCCAGAGCGTGCTTCATCGGACCGCCGCGTGCCGCACCGAGCGTCATCGTGAACGCACCGATCCCAATCAGCACCGCAAACAAGATGGCCAGGGCACCGGAGGTAGCCGCAGCGGGCAGCGCACAAATCGCCGCGAGCCCGAGCGCAAATGAGCCGAGCAGCCACGGCAGACTCTGCCAGGGCCCGCGCGAGAGCCGCGAAGGCATGGCGTTGGCGTCCTTGCGCCGACGCCAGACGAACACCGTACCGACAAGCATGGCCAGCGCCGCCAATGCCGTGAGCCGATCGAGCCAGACCGAGTGAATCGCGAGCCCGTAATTGATGAAGACGAGCGCGAGCGCTGCAATCGCGCCCCCCGCTGTCGCCACGTGCGTGCGCGCCATGTACGGATCGCGCGCAACGACGTGGTGCAGGTCGACGAAATATCGCTTCGGGATGCTGAGCAGATTGGTCCAGCCGAACGCCCCCGCAGGCGTCGCGCGCCCCAGGCGCCAGTAGGACGCACGCCGCAACACCGCAAAGGCGAGGCCTGCCATCGACAACCAGAGCAGCCCCGAAATCAGAAAGGCCGGGCTCATCGTCAGAAGTCCTTGCAAAGGCGCAGCGCGTCGTAGATCGCGCCGTGAATGTTATGCATCGAGATGCAGTCCCCGACGCGAAAGAGCAGGAAGCGGCCGTTGCCGAGCGTTTCGGACAGGCAGGGCTGCGGCTCGGCGGCGAACAGCTTGTGCACGTCGATCTGACCGCGGTTCAGCGACTCGGGCTTCAGTTTCCAGTAGAGCGTATCGTTCGGTGTACTCCCGTTTTCGATGACGACCTGATCGACGGCGCGCTCCTCCTGCTCTTCGGTGTATTCGTTGCGCAGCACGGCGATCATCTTGCCGTTCTCCTCGTACACGCGGTCGAGCCAGTAGTTCGGCGTATGAATCACCCCTTGTGCGTACAAGCGGCGATAGAAGATCGGGAACGTCGTACCGCCGCAATCGTCCGCCACCTTGACGTCGGGTGTCACGATCTCGACCTTCGAGCCGCGGCTCGAGATGAAATCGGCCACGCCCGCTCCGGCGTGCGTGCTGACGCCGTCGTAGACGAGCACGTTGCGCTTCGGCTCGACCCGGCCCGAGAGGATGTCCCACGAACTGACGGCCAACCCGTCCGCCACACCCCATGCGCTGACCTGATCGGAGAAAGCACGCCCGCCCGTTGCGAGCACGATGATGTCGGGTTTCTCGGCGAGGATCGCCTTCTCGTCGGCTTCCGTGCCGAGGCGTCGATCGACCCCGAGGCGCTTGGTTTCCATGTCGAACCAGCGCACGATGCCGGCCATCTGCTCGCGTTGCGGGGCTTTCGAGGCGAGCACGATCTGCCCACCGACTTCGTTCTGCTTCTCGAACAGCACGACATCGTGGCCGCGCGAACGCGCCACACGCGCGGCCTCGAGGCCCGCGGGGCCCGCACCGACGACGACCACCTTGCGCTTGGGACCGCGCGACTTTTCGATCACGTGCGGCATCGTCGCCTCGCGCGAGGTCGCCGCGTTTTGCACGCAGAGCACGTCGAGACCGTTGTACTGACGATCGATGCAGTAGTTCGCGCCAACGCATTGTTTGATCTCGTCCTCGCGGCCGTCGCGGATCTTGATCACCATGTGCGGATCGGCAATCTGCGCGCGCGTCATGCCGACGAGGTCGACCATGCCCGCTGCGAGCAGGCGCTCGGCCTGCCCTGCGTCGCGAATGCTTTGCGCGTGCATCACGGGCACCTTCACCACCGACTTGATGCCCGCGGCGAGGTGCACGAACGGCTCGGGCGGCAGTGCCATCGGCGGCATACAGTTCGCGAGCGTATTGTGCGTGTCGGCACCCGAGCCGATCACGCCGAGGTAATCGATGAGACCCGTCTCCGACATCGCCTGAGCGATTTCCTTTAACTGCTCATGATCGAGGCCATCTTCATGGAACTCGTCGCCGCACATACGCAGGCCGACGACGAAATCCGGGCCGACTGCCTCACGCACCGCGTTCAGGACCTCCACGCCGAAGCGCAACCGATTCTGCAGGCTGCCACCCCATTCATCGGTACGAAAATTCGTACGCGGGCTCCAGAACTGATCGATCAAGTGCTGGTGTGCGGCCGAAATTTCGATGCCATCCATGCCCGCGTCTTTGACGCGCTTGGCGGCAGCGGCGAAGTCCGAAATGATGCGACGGATCTCCTCCACTTCGATGATCTTCGCGTTACCGCGGTGCACCGGCTCACGCACGCCGGACGGCGTCATCAAATGCGGCCAGTGCTCGCCATGGAACGCGGAGCGCCGGCCCATGTGCGTTGCCTGGATCATGATCTTCGCGCCGTGGCGATGCATCGTCTCGGCGAGCCGATTCAGCGGCTCGACGATCTTGTCCGTAGACAGGTTGACCGATTTCCACCAGCCCTGGGGACTATCGATCGACACCGGGCTCGATCCGCCGCACACCGCGAGGCCCACGCCGCCTTTCGCTTTCTCTTCGTAATAGCGGATATAGCGATCGCCCGGCAGGCCACCGGGCTCGGCATAGACTTCCGCGTGGGCCGTGCTGACGATGCGGTTGCGCAGCGTCAGCTTATTCAGCGTCATCGGTTTGAACAAATGGGGATAGCGCATCGCGGGCGACCTCTGGCGTTCGGAGAGCTTTTTGTTGCGTGGTGTAGCGGATCGTGAGGAGGCCTTAAGCCTGCGCGAGCGGGGACACTTCGAACACGCAGTAGTCGTGGCCCTCGGCCGCGCACTGCACCTCCGAGGACTGTGCGCGCGGCGCACCCTTGCCTTGCGGCGTCGTGTCGTTGACCCAGTCCATCGCGCCAGCGAACCAGCCCGCAAACATGTAGCAGAGCTTGCCTTCCTTACCGGGCTGCGCCAGCACGAATGACGAATGGCGCAGTTCGATCTTTGCGCGTGCCGAAGCCGGGTCCGCTTCGCGGATCGAAAACAGGCCCCAGCCCCGTTGCGACAAGCGCTTCAGGTAGTGCTCGAAGACGGCCATGCCGGACAGGCCGTGCTGCTTGGCCTCCTTGTCGCACCAGTGATAGGCCGACTTGTAGCCGGCCTTGTAGAGAATCTCGGCATAGGCGTCGCGCCCAAGCGCATCCTCGACCGCAACGTGATTATTCGTGAAGAAGTGCCGCGGCACGTAGAGCATCGGCAGTGCATCGGTGGTCCAGACGCCCGTTTGCGGGTCGACGTCGATCGGCAATTGCGGTTGCATGTCAGCTGGCCTTGAAGGTCGAAATGTATTGACGAAAATCGCTTGTCCGCCGCGCGCAGTGCGGCCCCCTGCAACCTGCGAGGCAGGCGCGGCAGGCGATGCAGGAAAAGCGTTACAGACGCGGAACTGAGTACCGGCGGCTCAGGCGCCCCAGACCTCGCCGAACACGCGCACCCAGTTCTCGCCCATGATCTTGCGGATGCGTGTCTCGCTCCAGCCGGCGCGCTCCATCGCGGCCGTCAGATTCGGAAACTCGCCGATCGTACGAATGCCCTCGGGATTCACGACCTTGCCGAAGTTCGTCAGGCGCCGGTACCGACCCTTGTCGTGCGTCAGCCAATCGAAGAAGTCGACGCTGTAGCCCTGCGTGAAGTCGGTACCGATACCGACGGCGTCCTCGCCGATCAGGTTGACGACGTAGTCGATGGCTTCGATATAGTCCTCGACCGTCGCGTCAATACCGCGCTTCAGGAAGGGGGCGAACATCGTCACGCCGACGAAGCCGCCGGCATCGGCGATTTCCTTCAGCTGCGCGTCGGACTTGTTGCGCGGGTGTTCCTTCAGGCCCGACGGCAGGCAGTGCGAGTAGCAGACGGGCTTCTTCGAGAACGCAATGGCTTCCGACGACGTGTTGCCGCCGACGTGCGAGAGATCGACCATGATCCCGACGCGGTTCATCTCGGTGATGACTTCACGACCGAAGTCCGACAAGCCGCCGTCGCGCTCGTAGCAACCCGTCCCGACGAGGTTTTGCGTGTTGTAGCAAAGCTGGACGACGCGCACGCCCATATCGCGAAACGCTTCGATATAGCCGATGTTGTCTTCGAAAGCGTGGGCGTTCTGGAAGCCCAGGATGATCCCCGTCTTGTTCTCGCGCTTCGCTCGGAAGATATCGTCGGTCGTGCGCACGAGCGTCAGGATTTCGCTGTGCTCGCGGATCTGCTGTTTCATCAGCGCGATGTTGTCGACGGTCTTCGCGAAGCTCTCCCAGACCGACACCGTGCAGTTCGCGGCCGTAATGCCGCCCTTTCTCATGTCTTCGAACACCGATCGGTCGAACTTGGAGATGTTGAGACCGTCGATGATGATGCTGTTCTCGTGCAGGGTTGCCATCGAATGCTCCGGGCCTGTTCCGTATGCGCGTGGTTGCGGGTAGTAAGAGACGACGGTTCTATTCTTGTCGTTCACCGTTGGCGCCGATTGACGAATTCAGACGCGTTCTTTGCCTTTTCCGACACGCGCGTCCGTTTTGGACAAGTCGCCCGACCATTGGGACGCGATACGCCGGTGCCCGCCGCGCCTTTCTCCAGCGCCTTTCGCCATGGCCCGATGTCGCGGCGCACCAAATCCGATCGACCGACGCGCACGCGCGGGGCATCGACGCGCCGCCCGCGCACGGACCCGGTGCAACGCCGGCGCGAAATACGGCCGATCCTAGGGTTAAGCCGTATGGCATGCTTGTTGCCCTGACCTCCACAATCAGAAGCGCCGCAGACCCAAAACCGGCCGCCCGAGCTCGGATTCATCGGATTGAAGGAACACCCCATGTCGCCCGACCGAACCGCGTCGCTATCCCACTTCGTTTTCATGGCGCTGCCGAACTTCACGATGATCGCGTTCTCGAATGCGATCGAAGTTCTTCGGATGGCTAACTACCTGAGCGGCCAAACGCTCTATCACTGGACCGTCGTGAGCCCAAGCGGCGGCTCCGTCGTCGCCAGCAACGGACTGTCCGTCGATACCGTGCCCGTGGCCTCGCTCGAGCATCGGCCCGACATCGTCTTCGCATGCGGTGGTGTCGATGTCCAACGCGCCACGACGCCCGAACACCTCACCGAGCTGCGCCGATTCGCGCGCGCCGGCACGGTCCTGGGCAGCCTCTGTACCGGCACGTACGCACTCGCGCGCGCCGGGCTGCTCGACGGCTATGCATGCGCGATTCACTGGGAGAACATGTCGGCACTGAAGGAGGAATTCCCCGGCACCCGTTTCTTGAAAGAGCTGTTCGTGGTGGACCGCGACCGCGTGACCTGTACGGGCGGCGTCGCGCCGCTCGATATGATGTTGCATCTCATCGCGCCACGCATCGGCACGGCCCGCGTCACGCAGATCGCCGAGCAGTTCATCGTCGAGCATGTGCGCGATACGAGCGCGCAACAGCGCATGCCGCTCGTTGCACGCCTCGGCTCCGCCAACAAGTCGTTGTTCGAAGTCATCGCGTTGATGGAGAACAACATCGAAGAGCCGCTTTCCCGCGAAGAGCTCGCGCGCCTCGCCAACATGTCGCAACGCCAATTGCAGCGGCTGTTCCGCGAACATCTCGGCATGACGCCAACGCACTACTACCTGACGCTGCGCCTGCGCCGCGCACGCGAACTGCTGTTGCAGACCGACATGTCGATCATGCACATCACCATGGCATGCGGGTTCCAATCGGCCTGTCATTTCAGCAAGAGCTACCGCGACGCATTCGGCACCGCGCCGACACGCGAGCGCCGCAAACAGGTCGCGCCGCTTGCGCGCCCCGGCAAGAACACCGCCGAACCGCTCGCGCTGCACGTCTGAGCGCGGGGCCAAGATTCCACTCGGGCCCGCCCGGGCCCGCATTCATTACTGACGCAATGCCTGCGCCAATCGCGCCGCAAGACGAGCCGCGTCCTCGGCCGACACCACATTCGTAAAGCCTATCAACAGCGCATCGTCACCGCCGGCGCGCGCATAGCGCGGCGATAACGGCTGGCAGTTCATACCGGCATCCTGAGCGCGTCGGGCAAGCGTCACATCGTTGGCCCGGCGATGAAGACGCACGACGAGATGCATTCCTCCGCGCGTCGAGTCGATCTGCACGCCTGGCCCCAATGCGTCGAGGAGCGCGTCGCACAGGTAAGCGCGGCGCCGCGCATAGAGTGCACGCATCTTCTTTAGATGGCGGGCGAAATGGCCGGCGTCCATGAACTCGGCGACGGCGGCCTGCACCGCGCGCGGCGAGCTGCCCTGCCAGATCGCCACCTGAGCGTTGAAACGCTCGACCAGGCGCGCGGGTACGACGAGGTAACCGAGTCCCAATGCGGGGAACAGCACCTTCGAAAAGCTCCCCGCGTAGAGCACGCGGTCGTCCGCGTCGAGGTGTTTCAATGCGGGCAACGGCACGCCGCCGTAGCGGAACTCGCCATCGTAGTCGTCTTCCAGAATCCAGGCGTGCGCCGAGGCGGCCCATTCGAGCAGCTGCAGGCGCCGGGCCATCGACATCGACACGCCGAGCGGCGCTTGATGTCCGGGCGTGACGATCGCAAGGCGGGCGCGAGGCGAGCGCGCGCGCCCCGCCTCGACATCGAGCCCGGCACCGTCGAGCGGCACAGGCACGATCGTCCTGCCGGACGCATCGAGCAACTGGCGCGTGGCCGGATAACAGGGATCTTCGATCCAGACCCGGTCTCGCGGCGCAAGCAGCGTGTTCACGACGAGCGCGAGCGATGCGCGGTAGCCGCCCGTCACGAACACCTGCTCCGCGCGACACACGACACCGCGCGACACCGATATATAGGCGGCAATCGCCTCGCGCAGCGGCGCATGGCCGCGCGGATCGTCGTATGTCAGTTCCGCCGCGCTCGTGGCACGCGCGTGCCGTGCAACGAGCCGCGCCCATTGCTTGCGCGGAAACGCATCGAGCGCAGGGATGCCGAGCTGGAACGGCAACGGCGCGGCGCACGCACGTGCGGCCCTGTCCGGCCGGTGCCTCGCCGCGGCGTTTGCGCCGGTACGTGCCCCCTCACGCGCCGGCGGCGACGGCTGCGGCAACACCTCGGAAACGAGGGTGCCCGCCGCGCCGCGAGCAATCAGGTAGCCCTCGCCCTGAAGCCGCTGATAGGCCACTTCGACCGTGCCGCGCGCGACACCGAGCTCGCTCGCGAGGACACGTGCCGATGCGACTCGCGCACCGGGCCTCCGCGCGCGCGTATCGATCGCTTCGCGCAAGCGGTCGTAGATCTGCTGCGAAAGGGAAGCCCGCTTGCGGCGATCGGGCCGCGACAGGCCGGTGCGGGCGGTCGGTGCAGCGGTCGATCCGACTTTCATGGTCTAGTCGTTTTCCACGTTTTTGGTTCTTTCATACGAGCCATGTTACGTGCAAACTTTCCGCCATCCAACCGCTGAGTGGACATCATGAAAGACACCGTCTTCCTGGCCGGGGCGTCCGGCGCAATCGGCATTGCTCTCGTCAAGCTGCTCGTCGATGAAGGCTACCGCGTGTACGGCACAACGCGCCGCCCCGAGCGCGCCGAGGCAGTGGCTGCGCGCGGCGCCGAACCGGTGATCGTCGACATGTTCGATCGGCATGCCCTCCTCGACGCGCTCGCGCGGACCCGCCCCGGCATCGTCGTCCACCAGTTGACGGACCTGCCGCCCGGGCTCGACCCCGCAGGCATGGCCGACGCCGTGCCGCGCAACGCACGGATACGCGACGAAGGCACGCGCAATCTCGTGGACGCGGCGCGCGCGGCGGGGTGCCGACGCTTCGTCGCACAGAGCATCGCCTGGGGCTATGCGCCGGGCCCTAAACCTTATACGGAAGCCGCCCCGCTCGATTCAACGCAGGTCGGTGCGCGTGCGATCACCGTGCATGGCGTCATCGCGCTCGAGCGTGCGATTCTCGACACCACAGGGGGCCAGGTCGGGACCGTCCTGCGTTACGGCAATCTTTATGGGCCAGGCACGGGTCGCAGCGAACGGCAAGGCGCAAGCCCGCTGCACGTGGAAGCCGCTGCATGGGCCGCGCTGCTGGCCGTGCGCCATCCACTCCAGGGCATATTCAACGTGGCAGAGGACGGCGCCGAAGTCAGCAGCGCACGCGCGAAGCAACTGCTTGGCTGGCGCCCCGACATGCGGCTCATCGAACGTGCGCTGGAAGCGCCATAACGCCGAGCGCGGCGCGCATTGCGCCGCTCACACGAATTCTTGCGCAAGCGTCGCGACGAGATGATCGATCAGTGCGCGTACGCGCCGCGGCAACGCCTTTCCCGTCGGCCAGACGAGATGCGCTGCGACGGGCTGCGGCTCGTAGTCGGCGAGTACGATCTCGGCCCGTCCCGCGTCGGCATGTTCGCGGATCTGCCACAGCGGCACGCGTGCGATTCCGCATCCGGCCAGCGCGGCTGCGATGCAGGCGTCTGCTGTCGTTGCAAGGAAGCGGCCCCGCACGGCGACCGGCGGTACATCGCGGCCGAAGTGCCAAACGTCATGCCCGCCGGCCCGGACTACGCAGTCGTGCGCTATCAGATCGGCCGGCACTTGCGGATAGCCGCGCGCGGCAAAATAGCCGGGCGCACCGAACAGCACTCGCCGCAGCGAGCCCACGCGCCTTGCTCTCAAGTTCGACGCGGGCAGCTCGCCCAGGCGCAGCG
>CBJMQH010000103.1:0-12660 GCA_966431825.1 uncultured Trinickia sp. | reverse complement strand
GAGCCGAGAAGCGGACGCCGTACTCCACCACGGCGCCGGGGTCGCCGACCCAGTCGGTCACGACGCGACCGGCCTCGGCCATCGTGAACATGCCGTGGGCGATGACGTCAGGAAGACCGACCGACTTCGCGACCCGCTCGTTCCAGTGGATGACGTTGAAGTCGCCGGACGCGCCGCAGTACTGCACCAGGTTGAGCCGGCGCACCTGGAAGCTCTGCGCCGGGATCTCGTCGCCGACGGCGACGTCGTCGTAACCGATCTGCGCTGCCATGCGCAGGACCGTAATTATGGTCGGCACGGCTCAATCCGCGCCGGGGCCCGTCATTTTGCACCGTTTTGCGCCGGTGCAGCAGCGGGCGACGAAGCGGGCGACGAAGCGGCCCGCGCGCGTGCAAACATGTCTTCGAGCCCTTCCGTCGCGTCCTTGGCGTGATACTGCTTCGCGAAGTCGAGCGCGGTGAGGCCCAACTGGTTCTTCAGACGCGCATCGGCGCCGGCATCGAGCAGCACTTTCATCGTCGTGATGTGATTGCCCCGCGCCGCCATCATCAACGTCGTCGTGCCGTTCGGCGATTCTGCGTCGAGATAGGCCGAATTGTCGACGAGCAGCGTCACGATGTCGTCATGCCCGTTGGCGGCGGCGTAATGCAGCGGGGCCCATCCCTTCTTGTTGACCTCCGCGCCCTTGTCGATCAACAGCTTGACGAGCGCCAGGTCGCCGTTCAGGGCCGCAAGCATCATGGCGTTCTCCCCGGCCCGGTCGAGCTTCTCGACGTCCGTATCGGCATCGGCGATCAGGGCCGCCGCCACCTTGTCCGATTTCTCTCGAGCGGCGAGCACGAGGAGCGGCATACCGTCCTTGTCGGTGACGTTTGGATCGAGCCCCTTTTTCAACGACTTCTGCACAGCGTCGATATCGTCGAATTTGACGGCTTTCACGACGCCGTCGAGATCGTCTGCGTGGGCCGGCAGCGCCGCAGCGGCGAGCCCTGCGGCGCAGGCAATGGCGAACGTGCCGATCAGACGATGCGATGCGGTGGTCTTCATATCCGTTTGTTTTTCCTTTTACTGTAAATAATCGATCGACGCTGTCGTGCCTTCAGCTCGCGTGGGTCGGCGCGATCTTGAAGAGGCGGAAGAAATTGCGCGTCGTTGCGTCGCCGAGTTCGGCGTCCGACATCGCGCGCGCTTGCGCGATGTAACGTCCGACATAACTCACGTACGCGGGTTCATTCGGTTTGCCGCGGTAAGGCACCGGAGCAAGGTATGGCGAGTCGGTCTCGATCAGCAACCGATCGAGGGGCACACGGCGTGCCACGTCCTGCACGTCGGTGGCGCTTTTGAATGTCACGATGCCCGACAGGGAAATGTAAAAATTCTGCGCGAGCGCGCGCTCCGCGATCGGCCACGGTTCGGTGAAGCAATGCATGACGCCGCCCGGCACGTGTGCGCCCTCCTCGGCCATGATCCGCAGCGTGTCGTCCGCGGCCGCACGCGTATGCACGATCAGTGGCTTCATCGTCCGGCACGCTGCGCGGATATGCGTCCGAAAGCGCTCGCGCTGCCATTCCATGTCTTCGATCGAGCGGCCTTCGAGCCGGTAGTAGTCGAGCCCGGTTTCGCCGATCGCGACGACCTTGGGGTGCGCGGCCAGCTCGACGAGCTCGTCGACGCCCGGCTCTCGGGCATCTTCGTGATCGGGGTGGACGCCGACCGACGCATACACATGGTCATAGGCCGACGCGATCTCGAGCACCGAGGGCAGCGTTTCGAGGTCGACGCTGACGCAAAGCGCATGCGTCACTGCGTGCGAGCGCATGTTTTCCAGCACCTGCGGCAGGCGCTCGGCCAGCCCTTCGAAATTGATATGGCAATGCGAATCGACAAACATGCGTTGTTTCCTTGTAACGGCGCGCGCTTACACGAACAGATCGCGGTATCCGTTGAACAGCGCTTCGAACACGAGGCGCGCGTTGAGCGGATGGTTTTCGACGGCCCGCTCGCGTGTGACGCTGGCCATGTAGCGCGCGAACGCGTTCGCGTCGACCTGCCCCGCGCAGCGTTCGAGTGCGCGCGCGGCGCCCGGGAAATACCGCGGACGTGCCGCCGTGCGCTGCGCGAGCAAGTCGTAGAGCCAGCGCTGCAGCCAGCCCAGCACGATCGGCACCGGCAGTTTTTGCAACGCCTCCGCGCACGCGAAGGCGTCGCACGCGGGGCCGTTGCCGAGCTGCGCGAGCGTGAAATCGCGTAGCGCGCGATGTTCGTCGGCCGCCAATGCGAGCGCGGCAAGCGGCGCGCCGCCGGCTTCGGCCAACAATTGGTCGGCGTCGCTCACGCCCTGTGCGGCCAGCCACTGCCGAGCCGCCTCGGCCGACGGCGTGGGCATCGGCCATTGCCGGCAGCGGCTCACGATCGTCGGCAACAGCCGGTCGGCCCGCGCCGAGACGAGCAGGAAGACGACGCCGGCCGGCGGTTCTTCAAGCGTCTTCAGGAGCGCGTTGGCCGACGCGGCATTCAATGCCTCCGCCGGATAGAGCAGCACGACGCGTGCGCCACCCCGGTGCGCACCGATGCCGCAAAAATCGAGCAGCGCGCGCACCTGCTCGATCTTGATTTCCTTGCTTGGGGTGCGCGTCTTCTTGGCACCGTCGTCGGCATCGGCCTTATCTTTCTCTTTCTCGTCGGGCGCGCCGGGCATCTCGCCCGCGAGCGCTTCGGGCAGCACCGCCCGAAAATCGGGGTGATTGCCCTGCGCGAACCAGTTGCAGGCCGCGCACCGCATGCACGGCTCGCCATTCGCGGCCGGCGCTTCGCAAAGGAGCCCCTGAGCCAGGTGCCGCGCGAATTGGAATTTGCCGATGCCGGCCTGGCCGTAGAGCAAAAGCGCATGCGGCCACTGCGGGCGCAGGCGCTGCAAGCGGTCCCATTCATCGAGCTGCCACGGATAAATCATCGTCGAACCTGTGGACGAGGGGCACGCATCGAAACGTACCCCGGTGAAAACAAGAAGCCGGATAGCGCCGCGCCTGCCGCGGCGGGCACGACGGGCAAAACCGCTAAAGCGTTGCGATCAGGCCGCCGAGCGTTTTGCGCACGGCCTCGATCGGCGCGCCGGCGTCGACGACGGCGAACCGGTGCGGCGCTTCTTCGGCACGACGAAGGTACTCGGCGCGTGTACGGGCGAAGAATGCGTCCGTCTCGCTTTCGAATTTGTCCGGTGCGCGGACCGCGCCGCGCCTTGCACTGGCCGTTGCGGGCTCGACATCGAAGAGCACCGTGAGGTCGGGCTGGAAGCCGCCTTGCACCCAGCGCTCCAGCGCTTCGAGCTTGTCGCGCGGCAACCCGCGCCCGCCGCCCTGATAGGCGAACGACGCGTCGGTGAAGCGGTCCGACAGGACCCAGTCGCCGCGCGCGAGCGCCGGCTCGATCACCTGCGCGAGGTGTTCGCGTCGCGCGGCAAACATCAGCAGCGCTTCGGTTTCGAGATCCATGCGCTCGTGCAGGACCAGCTCGCGCAGCGCTTCGCCAAGCGGGGTGCCGCCGGGCTCGCGCGTGAGCACGATCGCATGCCCGGTCGATGCAAGCTTCTCTTCGAGTTGCGCCCGAAACCAGGGCAGGTGCGTCGTCTTGCCCGCGCCGTCGATCCCTTCGAAGGTGATGAATTTGCCGCGCGCCATTATTGCTGTCCTCGGATATATCGGTCGACGGCCCGGTTATGGGCGTCAAGGGTGTCTGAAAAGACGCTGCTGCCATCACCGCGCGACACGAAATACAGCGCGTTCGTTGCGGCCGGGTTCAGTGCGGCTTCGATCGATGCAGCACCGGGCAATGCGATCGGCGTCGGCGGCAGACCGCGACGCGTATACGTGTTGTAGGCCGTATCGGTCTGCAAGTCCCGCTTGCGCAAATGGCCGTCATAGGCGTCGCCCATGCCGTAGATCACGGTCGGATCCGTTTGCAGCGGCATGCCGATACGCAGACGGTTCGCAAAGACGGCCGCCACGAGCGGACGGTCCGACGCCTTGCCCGTTTCCTTTTCCACAAGCGAGGCCATCGTCAGCGCCTCGTAAGGGGTCTTGTAAGGCAGGCCGGGCGAGCGCGCCGCCCATGCCGCATTGAGCCGCTTCTGCATGAGCCGGTACGCGCGCCGGTAGACCTGCAGATCGCTCGTGTTCTTGTCGAACAGGTAAGTGTCGGGGAAAAACAACCCTTCCGCGCTCGCAGCCTGCGAGACCGATGCACTGCCGCCGATCGCGGCGAGGACCGCCGCGTCGCTCATTCCGAGCGTTTCGTGCTTGAGCGCAGGGTTCGCGTCGAGCTCGGCTCGCATTCGCCTGAAGGTCCAGCCTTCGACGATCGTTGCCACGTACTCGTTGACATCGCCGAGTGCGAGCTTTTGCAGCACCGCGTAGGGCGTGACGCCCGCCTTGAACTCGTAGTTGCCCGACTTCAGGCGACTTTGCAGGCCCAATACGCGCGTCATGAGCACGAAGGGCTCGGGTGCGACGGGCACACCGCCGCGGTTCAGCTGCAGCGTCACACCGCGCACGCTGCTGTGCGGCAGGATCGTGACATCGACGACGTTCGACGCCAGCGCGACCGGCTGCGTAGCCCAGTAATAACCGCCGGCGACTGCGGCGACAAGCACAACGACGACAACCACCCCGAGAGCGAGGCATTTCTTCAGCAGGGACATGGAAACAAGGCTAGGAAGGACCCCGATATAATACTTGTTCGCCTAAGCTCAAGTCAGGATTGACTCGTCACCGATTCCATGAATGCCCCGAACGCCCCTGTTTCAGCCGCCGCGCAAGACGCTGCATCGCCCCGCCCCGCCCGCCCTGCGCGTGCCGAATTCGACGCTGTGACCACCGGCGGGGCCTTCATGGTGCTCGACCAGTTCGCCGTGATCGAGGCCGCCGGGGACGATGCAGCCAGTTTCCTGCACGGTCAGTTGACGAACGACATCCAACATCTCGATGCGGCCAGTGCACGCCTTGCCGGCTATTGTTCGCCGAAGGGGCGGCTGCTCGCCTCGATGCTGACATGGCGCGAGGGCGACGCGATTCGCCTGTTGCTCGCACGCGATGTCGCTGCGCCGGTCGTCAAACGGCTCTCGATGTTCGTGCTGCGTGCCAAAGCGAAGCTGTCCGACGTCAGCGGCAGTGTGGCCGTCGTCGGCTTCGCGGGCGACGTGCGCGCGGCGCTGTCGAGCATCTTCGACGCATTGCCCGACGGCGTCCACGTGGTGGTGGGCGGTCCGAACGGTTCGCTGATTCGCGTGCCCGATGCGGCGCAGCGGCCCCGCTACCTGTGGGTCGGCCCCCGGGACGCGGTCGAGGCACAGCTGCCTGCGATCGCCGAGCACCTTGCGCCGGCTGCGGCGGCCGTATGGGACTGGCTCGACATCCGCGCCGGCGAGCCGCGCATCACGCAAGCGGTGCTCGAGCAGTTCGTGCCGCAGATGGTCAACTTCGACGCGCTCGGCGGCGTGAATTTCCGTAAAGGCTGCTATCCGGGACAGGAGGTCGTGGCGCGCAGTCAGTACCGCGGCACGATCAAGCGCCGCATGGCGCTCGCGCATGTCGACGCCGATGCCCAAGCCGGTGCCGAACTCTTTCATGCCGACGATCCGGGCCAGCCCTGCGGGATGGTCGTCAATGTAGCGCCGGCGCCCGAAGGCGGCGTCGATCTGCTCGTCGAGATCAAGCTCGCGGCGCTCGAAGGGGGCGAGGTCCGTCTCGGCGCCGCCGAGGGGCCCGCGCTCGCGTGGCGCGCGCTGCCCTACGCGTTGCCGACCGAAGTCTGAGCGCGCCGCTGCGCGCTGCCTCTCGCGACGCCCGATATGTGTCTCATCGTCTTCGATTGGCGCCCTGACGTCTTATCGGGCGCCCTGCTCACGGTCGCGGCCAATCGCGACGAGTATTTTCGCCGCGAAACGCTGCCGCTCGACTGGTGGCCCGATACGCCTGGCGTGCTCGCCGGGCGCGATCTGGCCGGCGGCGGGACGTGGCTGGGCCTCTCGCGCGATGGGCGCTTCGCGGCGCTCACCAATTACCGTGCACCCCACGATATGCGGGCCGATGCGCCGACGCGAGGCACGCTTGTCTCGGGTTTCCTGTCGGGACCGCGTCGTTCGCCGCTCCACTACCTTGCAGACGTGGCCGAGCGCGGGGCGGCCTATAACGGCTTCAATCTGATCGTGGCCGACCTCACGCGCCGCGAGCTCGCCTGGTACTGCAACCGCTCGAGCGCCCGGCCGCGTCTGCTCGAGCCCGGCACGCACGGTATCTCGAACGCGATACTCGATACGCCGTGGCCCAAGCTCGCCAACAAGCGCGCCGCATTGGCCGCCGCGCTCGCCGGCGCGCGCGCGCCCGCATTCCAGGACTTGCTGGCGCTGATGGCCGACCCGCGTGTTGCCCCCGACGAAGCGTTGCCGTCGACCGGTATTGCGCTCGAACGCGAGCGCGCGCTCTCGGCCGCGTTCATCGAATTGCCCGACTATGGGACCCGTGGTACGACCGTACTTCGCGCGAGTGTGGATGACGTCGGGCCGCCGATCTGCGTCGACATGATCGAGCGCAGCGATGACGACGGCTCTCATCGGATCGTGCGCCCCGGCATGTTCGAGCGGGCCTTCTCGTTTCCGGTGGGGTAAGTCAGACCGCGGCGCCCGGTGCGGCCGGCATCGGGTCGCGAGGTGGCTGCTGTGTCTCGATGTCTTCGTGCCGCATGCGCACGCTCGGCAGGATCGCCGGGTGCGTGAAGACGTAAAACCGCCCTTCGCCTACCGCTTCGAACGTTGCGCGCGCCACATCTGCGGCACTCAGTTGACCCGAGCGCACCGCGCGGCGCAGCGCCTTGTCGGCGAGGACTTGCGATGCCGAGCGCGGCCTATCGTTGCGCCAGCGCACCGGCCGGGCACGCTCGGCTTCGGCGATACCCGTCGGCACGAAAGCCGGGCACAACAGGGAGCAGCCGATATGCGCTGCGCCGGCGTGGCGAAGGTCGTGGTAGAGCGTTTCGGTCAGGGCCACCACTGCGTGCTTCGATGCGTTGTAGGCGCCCATCGAAGGCGGGGCGAGCAGCCCCGCCACCGATGCCGTGTTGACGATGTGCGCCGGCTCGTCCTGACGCAGCATGATCGGGGTGAAGACGCGCACGCCGTGCGCAACGCCCATCACGTTCACGCCGAGCACCCAATGCCAATCGTTGGCGCTCGTTTCCCAGACAAAGCCGCCCGCGCCGACGCCGGCATTGTTGAACAGCAGATTGACCTTTCCATAGGCGTCGAGTGTCCGGGCCGCGAGCGCTTCGACGGCCGCGCCGTCCGACACGTCGGTTTGCACGCCGATGGCTTCGGCGCCTTCGGCCCTGAGGGCGTCGACGACGCCGCCAAGCTTCGTTTCGTCGACGTCGGCCAGCACGAGCTTCATGCGAAGCGCCGCGCCGCGCTCGGCGAACGCGCGACCGAGTCCGCTTGCCGCACCCGTCACCACGGCCACGCGCCCTTCAAAACGATCCATCATCCTTCTCCTGCCCTGATGCGGTGTCCGGTGCTCACACGAGCTTGACCAGTTGTTTGCCGAAGTTCTTGCCGGTGAGCACGCCCATCAGCGCCTCGGGTGCGCGTTCCAGGCCCTCGACGATGCTTTCGCGATAGTGCAATTTGCCCTCGGCCACGAGCGTAGCGAGTTCCGCGAGCGCCGTCGGCCAGATGTCGAAATGCTCGCTGATGATGAAGCCCTGCATCATCAAGCGCATCGTGAGAAGCGTGGACGCGCGTTTGAGCGGTATCGGCTCGCCGTCGTAGCCGGCGATCATCCCGCATAGCGCGATGCGCCCGAACGGATTCATCCGCGCGAGCGTTGCATCGAGGACGGCCCCACCGACGTTTTCGAATACGCCGTCCACGCCGTCGGGTGTCGCCGATTTCAGATCTTCATCGAGGTTGCCGGCCTTGTAGTCGACACAGGCGTCGAAACCCAGCGTCTCGACGACATAGCGGCACTTGTCCTGGCCGCCTGCAATGCCGACCGCGCGGCAGCCTGCCCGTTTTGCGAGCTGGCCGACCACGCTGCCGACGGCGCCGCTCGCCGCGCTGACGACGACGGTCTCACCGGCGCGCGGCGCGACGATCTTGTTCAAGCCGTACCAGGCCGTCACGCCTGGCATCCCCACTACGCCGAGATAGGCCGACAGCGGTACGTGCGTCGTGTCGACCTTCTGCACGCCCGTGCCATCGGAGGTGCCGAACGTCTGCCAGCCGAACGCGGCCGTTACCTTGTCGCCAACCGAGAAGCGCGGATGTTTCGATTCGACGACTTCGCCGGCTGTCGCACCGAGCATGACCTCGCCGAGCGGTGCCGGTGCTGAATACGACTTCGCATCGCTCATGCGGCCGCGCATGTACGGATCGATCGACAGGTAATGGTTGCGTACGCGGAATTGCCCTTCGGCCAGCGGTGCGAGCGGCGTTTCGACGAGTTTGAAGTTCTCGGCGGACATGGCGCCCTGCGGACGCGAAACAAGCAGGATTTGCTGATTGACGGCGGTCATGGCGGCTCCTTCTTGACAGAGTGGGCCCGCTAGGGCGGGATGGATCGGGGCGCCGGCTCCCACAGATCAGCCGTCGCTCGGGCCCGGCTTGGCACCCGGTGCGCCGAGGTGTTGTTTGCGACGTTGTTCGACCACTTCGCGCCCCACGGCGAGACGCCGCATGTACTTGAAGGTGCCGAGCGCCTTCGCGACGAAATGCCCCTCGCTGTCGCGCACTTCGCCTTCGCAATAAGCCATCGTGGTCGAACGATGGAGCACGCGGCCGTATGCGCGCAGCTCACCCCGCCCCGGCTGCATGAAGTTGACCTTCATTTCGACGGTGACGACGCCGACGCCATCGGGCGCAAGACTTCGGGCTGCCGTGGCGAGCGCGACATCGGCCATGGTCATCGTGATGCCGCCGTGTGCAACCTGCCACGTATTCAGATGCGTCGCGTCAAGCGCAAGCACGACCTCGCTTGCGCCGTTGGCCGCCGCGACGAGCTGCACGCCAAGATGATCGACGAACGGACTTTCGATCGCAGCCGTCGTGTCCGGTCTGGAAGTGGTGTCGGGCGCGCCGACGGTCGGCGTTGCGCCGCGCGGTTCACCGGTTTCCTGTTGCGTCACGACGATGCTCAAACAGTGTAGTCGACGCAGGCCCGTGCTTCGTGCACTGCACCGATGAATTGCCGCACGGCCTGATGCGTCGGGTGTACCTGATACGCATCGAGCGCCGCCTTGTCGGCAAAGTCGGACACGAGTACCGCGTCGTAGGTCGAATCGAGTCCGGTCTCAGCGATGCCGACTTCGAGATGAAGGATCCCCGGCACGATCTCGCGGCAGGCGTCGAGCTTTTCCTTGAGCTTGCGTGCATTCTCGGCACGCGTCGCGCCTTCGGCCGCTTCCTTCAACTTCCACATGACGATGTGACGAATCAATTGAGGCTCCTTGGTTAGCGCTTGTTTGAGGCTTGCTCTTCGCGCGGTCCGGCGTCGGTTCGGCGGCAAGCGCAGAATGATACCCGTTTCGCTCTCCTCCCGCCCCGTCCCCCCAAGCCGCACCAGCCCGCCCGCGTTCAAGTTGAGGGCCATATTGCCGATAACGGAGGAAGAAGCGCGACGCACGACAATTAGTTCGGATTTCTTATGAAGTTTGAGCGACGGGCGCCGCAGCGAAACTCAAACAATGACACTCGATGTTGACCAGCAGCTACAACCCATTGCTCGTTCTCCTATCGTTGCTCGTCGCGATACTCTCGGCGTATACGTCGTTCGGCCTGTCTTCGCGAATCGCAACGACGCCGGGCCGCGCCGCGCGGGCGTGGCTGGCCGGCGGCGCCTGTGCGCTGGGCCTCGGCATCTGGGCGATGCACTTTGTCGGCATGCTCGCAGTCTCATTGCCTATCCCGCTCGGCTATGATCCGGCGATTACGGCGGCTTCGCTCGCCCTGGCGATCGCCGCTTGTGCGTTCGCATTATGGATTGTGAGTCGCAAGACGCTGCCCATGCAGCGCCTTGCCGTCGCTGCACTCGTCATGGGGGGCGCGATCGCGGGCATGCATTACACCGGCATGGCCGCGCTGCGCATGACGCCCGCCGTGCACTACGAGACGGGCCTTTTCGTTCTCTCGATCCTGGTGGCGGTCGGTGCGTCGGGCGCCGGTCTCGCAATTGCCTTCCATTTGCGCGTTGCGGCTGCGCGATTGCGCGGGCTGCGCTTCGGCGCCGCCGCCGTCATGGGTCTGGCCATCGTCGGGATGCACTACACGGGCATGGCCGCGGCCCAGTTCGCGAGCGGCAGCCGCTGCGGGGCCGCGACGAGCGGTGCAAGCGCGGGCTGGCTCGCCCTGACCGTCGTGCTCGTCACGCTCGCCGTGCTGGCGATCGCCGTCGTCACGTCGGTGCTCGATGCGCGCCTAGAAGCACGCACGGCGGCCTTGACCGCTTCGCTCGAAAAAGCGAACGAAACGCTTACGCACCTCGCACTGCACGACCCGCTTACCAAGCTGCCGAACCGTCTGCTGCTCGAAGACCGATTGCAGCAGGCGATTCAAACCGCGTCGCGCGACGGCACGCGCTTTGCCGTCATGTTCATGGATCTCGACGGCTTCAAGGCCGTCAACGACGGCTTCGGCCACCACGTCGGCGACAGGTTGTTGCTCGATGTCGCGCAACGTGTGGTCGGAAATCTGGCGGCCGGCGACACGATCGCCCGTATCGGCGGCGACGAGTTCGTGATGCTCGCGCAGATCGACGAGCCGGCCGATGCGGCCGCGCTGGCGGACGACTTGCGTGCCGTCATCGAAGCACCGTTTCATACGGCAGGGCACGAGTTGAATCTGTCGGCCAGCATCGGCATCGCGATCTTCCCCGGCGACGGTACCGACCAGCAAACGCTGCTCACGCACGCCGACGCCGCGATGTACCACGTGAAAGGCTCCGGCCGTAACGGCTACCGCTTCTTCGATGCGTCGATGGTGCCGGACGTGCACGAGCAGATCACGCTTGCGCGCGACCTGCGCCAGGCATTGCCGCGCAAGGAACTCACGCTGCATTACCAGCCGAAAGTGCGCGCACCGGCCGGCCCCGTCGTCGGCGCCGAGGCGTTGTTGCGCTGGCAGCATCCGGCACGTGGCCTCGTGCCGCCCGACCGGTTCATCCCGATCGCGGAGAAGACCGGCCTTATCGTGCCGATCGGCGAATGGGTGCTCGACGAAGCATGCCGGCAGGTCCGCGCATGGCACGACGCGGGCTACACGGGGTGGAATGTGGCCGTCAATCTCTCGTCGCTCCAGTTCGGCCATGTGGGGCTCGTGGATGCGGTGCGGGAAGCGCTCGATCGCCACGCGCTCGACGCATCGGCACTCACGCTCGAAGTGACCGAGTCCACCGCCATGCGCGACGTGAAAGCGAGCCTCGCAATTCTTCAGCAACTGGCCGAAATGGGCGTGCGCATTTCGATCGACGACTTCGGGACCGGTTATTCGAGCTTGTTGTACTTGAAGCGACTTCCCGCCGCGGAACTGAAGATCGACCGCGCCTTCGTGCGCGAACTGCATAGCGGCGGCGAAGATGCGGCGATCGTTTCCGCGATCGTCGCGCTTGGCCACACGCTGAAGCTGGAAATCGTCGCAGAAGGCGTCGAGACGCCGGGCCAGCAGCGCTTCCTGAGCGAAACCGGCTGCGACATGCTGCAAGGCTTCTTGTTCGGCCGCCCGGTGCCGGCTTCGCAATTCGTCGACGTGGCCGCGCGCAACGCGGCGCTGCTGCGTGCCGGCGCCCCGCTCGTGCTTCAGTGACCTGCGCGCAGCCGCGCGGCCCGAAGGCGACATGCAACTTCGGCATGGATGACGGTCGTTCGCAGTCCTCGTGACCACGCAATACCTGCTCCTGTAAAACGGTGTCCGGACTGATTAACGGCATGACGGGAGATCCGGCGATGGGCGTGGGCAGAGCACGCGGTGACCGTCCGGTGGGCGACGGGGGCGATGGCAGGGATAACGGCGTCGGCAAGAAACGGGGCAACGACTCGGGTCCGCGCGAGCGACCGGTGCTTCCCGGGGCAGCCGCATGGGTGCGGCTTGCGGGACGTGCGCGGGACGCGCTGCGGCCATCCGCGCGGCGAATCGAGCCGACCTCGTTCGCGGTGTCCCGACCGGCGGCGGGACTCCCGCCGAGCGCAACGCGCCGCAGCCAGCGGATCGTCTCGGCCGACGAGCGCGAGGCGGTGAACATTGCCGCTCACACGCTCACCCGCTACGGCACGCTGACCGCTGCCACGAGTGCCGGCGCGCCGGGCATTACCGATGCCGATCTCATCACCGCGATGCTGGTGCGCCCGAGCGTCAAGCGTGTCGCGCTGACGGGGCACTTCGCCACGATCGCACAGATGCCTGAACGTGGCAGCGTGCCGGCGGCAGTTCAATTGTTTGGTCGAACAATTGCCGGTGCGGGCAAGGAGGTGGTATTCGCGGCACCGGGCGAGTCGTGCGCTATGTTGCGCGCGTTCGCGGGCATCGGCGCGCACGCGCTAGATGGACACATGGAGTATCTGGATTTGCCGCCGGCCGAGGGGACCCACGAACTCGTACGAGGTTTGTTGCAGGACCCGGACCGC
>CBJMQH010000102.1:0-12746 GCA_966431825.1 uncultured Trinickia sp. | reverse complement strand
GCGCCGCGTCTCGCGCCGCTGATCACCGCGATCGGTGTCTCGATTCTGCTGCAGACGCTCGCCATGATGATCTGGTCGCGCAATCCGCTGCCGTTCCCGCAGCTGCTGCCGACCGACCCGATCAACGTCATCAAGGCCACCGACACGACGCCCGGCGCCGTGATCTCGATGACCGAAATCGTGATCATCATCGTCGCGTTCCTCGTCATGGGCGGCCTCCTGCTGCTCGTCCACAAGACGAAGCTCGGCCGCGCGATGCGCGCCATCGCCGAGAACCCGAACGTCGCGAGCCTGATGGGCGTGAACCCCAACTTCGTGATCTCCGCCACGTTCATGATCGGCTCGGCACTCGCAGCGCTCGCCGGCGTCATGATCGCGTCCGAATACGGCAACGTGCACTTCTACATGGGCTTCATCCCCGGTATGAAGGCCTTCACGGCAGCGGTGCTCGGCGGGATCGGCAATCTGGCCGGCGCCATGGTCGGTGGTGTGCTGCTCGGCCTGATCGAACAGCTCGGTGCCGGTTACATCGGTAACCTCACCGGCGGCGTGTTCGGCAGTAACTATCAGGACGTGTTCGCATTCGTCGTGCTGATCATCGTGCTCGTGTTCCGTCCGTCGGGTCTGCTCGGCGAACGTGTCGCGGACCGCGCGTAAGGGCTAGGTAGGAGCTAGGAAAATGACTTCAATTCAACCGATCGAGCCGTCGACGACGCTCGTCCCCGAAAAGAACGCCACGAAGACGCTCGTCGTCGGCATCGCCACCGCGGCGTTCGTGATCTTGGCCCCGATGCTCGTCGGCGCGGCCGGCGGCAACTATTGGGTGCGCGTGCTCGACTTCGCGATGCTCTACGTGATGCTCGCGCTGGGCCTTAACGTCGTGGTCGGCTTCGCCGGTCTGCTCGACTTGGGCTATATCGCGTTCTACGCCGTCGGCGCCTACACGGCAGCACTGCTGACGGCACCGCACCTGTCGGTCCAGTTCGCCTGGATCGGGGCGATGTTCCCGGGCGGCATTCACGCGCCGTACTGGGTTATCGTGCCGGTCGCGATGGGGCTCGCCGCGTTGTTCGGCGTGATGCTCGGCGCACCGACGCTGCGCCTGCGCGGCGACTACCTCGCCATCGTGACGCTCGGTTTCGGGGAAATCGTCCGGATTTTCATGAACAACCTGGACCGCCCCGTCAATATCACGAACGGGCCGCAAGGGATCACGGGCGTCGACCCGGTGCACGTCGGCGGTTTCAACCTTTCGCAGACGCACTCGCTGTTCGGGATCCAGTTCCCGTCGGTGTACATGTACTACTACCTGTTCGTGCTGTGCGCACTACTCGTGATCTGGGTGTGTACGCGTCTGCAGCACTCGCGTATCGGCCGTGCATGGGCCGCGATCCGCGAAGACGAAATCGCCGCGAAGGCCATGGGCATCAACGTGCGTAACGTGAAGCTGCTCGCGTTTGCGATGGGCGCTTCGTTCGGTGGCTTGTCGGGCGCGATGTTCGGCGGCTTCCAGGGCTTCGTGTCGCCCGAGTCGTTCACGTTCTGGGAATCGGTCGTCGTGCTGGCCTGCGTGGTGCTCGGCGGTATGGGTCATATCCCCGGCGTCATTCTCGGTGCCGTGCTGCTCGCCATCTTCCCCGAATTCCTGCGCTCGACGATGGGCCCGCTGCAACACTGGTTGTTCGGCCATCAGATCATCGATACGGAAGTGATTCGTCAGCTGCTGTACGGTCTGGCCATGGTGGTGATCATGCTTTATCGCTCGGAAGGTCTCTGGCCCGCGCCGAAGCACGAAGACAAGATCGCGAAACTGGCCAAGCGCGGCGCCAAGAAGCCGGCGCGCGCCTGATGCACGGCTCGATTGGAGAGATAACTCGATGAGCAACAACCAAAAACCCATTCGTCTGTCCGTGAAGGGCGTGAACAAGCGCTTCGGCGGTTTGCAAGCGCTGACGGACGTCGGCCTGCAGATCCGCGAAGGCGAGATCTACGGCCTCATCGGCCCGAACGGCGCCGGCAAGACCACGTTCTTCAACGTGATCACGGGCCTCTACACGCCCGATTCGGGCGAATTCAAGCTCGACGGCGACGACTACACGCCGACCGCCGTCCACCAGGTGGCCAAGGCCGGTATCGCACGTACGTTCCAGAACATTCGTCTGTTCGGCGGCATGACCGCCCTCGAGAACGTGATGGTCGGTCGCCACGTGCGCACGAAGCACGGCCTCTTCGGCGCCGTCTTCCAGACGCCGGCCGAACGGCAGGAAGAGCGCGAGATCAAGGAACGCGCGCTGGAGCTGCTCGAATACGTCGGCGTACTGCAGTATGCGGACTACACGTCGCGCAACCTCTCGTACGGCCACCAGCGCCGGCTCGAGATCGCGCGTGCACTCGCCACCGATCCGAAGCTGCTTGCGCTAGACGAGCCGGCAGCAGGCATGAACGCGACGGAGAAGGTCGAGCTCACGAAGCTGCTCGACAAGATCCGCTCGGACGGTAAGACGATTCTGCTGATCGAACACGACGTGAAGCTCGTGATGGGCTTGTGCAACCGCATGACGGTGCTCGATTACGGCAAGGTGATCGCCGAGGGTCTGCCGCAAGACGTGCAGAAGGACCCGAAGGTGATCGAGGCATATCTGGGCGCGGGGGTCCACTGATGGCTACGGCAATGTTGAAAATCAAGGGCCTGCAGGTCAATTACGGCGGCATTCAGGCAGTCAAGGGCGTGGACATGGAGGTCGCCCAGGGCGAGCTCGTCACGCTGATCGGCGCGAACGGCGCGGGCAAGACCACGACGATGAAGGCGATTACGGGCCTCAAGCCGTATTCGGCCGGCGATATCGAGTATCAGGGCCAGTCGATCAAGGGCGTGCCGGCGCACGAACTGCTCAAGCGCGGCCTCGCGATGGTGCCGGAAGGTCGCGGCATCTTCGCGCGCATGTCGATTATCGAGAACATGCAGATGGGCGCTTATCTGCGCAACGACTCGGATGCGATCCAAAGCGACGTCGAGCGCATGTTCGCCTACTTCCCGCGCCTGAAAGAGCGTGCGAAACAGCTGGCGGGCACTCTCTCCGGCGGCGAACAGCAGATGCTCGCCATGTCGCGCGCGCTGATCAGCCGGCCGAAGCTGCTGCTGCTCGACGAACCGTCGATGGGCCTCTCGCCGATCATGGTCGAGAAGATCTTCGAAGTCGTGCGCGACATTTCGAAGGAAGGTCTGACGGTGCTGCTGGTTGAGCAGAACGCACGCCTCGCGCTGCAAGCGGCGAACCGCGGTTACGTGATGGATTCGGGCTCGGTCACGATGTCGGGCGACGCGAAGCAGATGCTCGACGACCCGAAGGTCCGTGCTGCCTACCTGGGCGAATAAGCCCCTGTCGTCTCATTCCCGCCGCGCCCGCGACACGATTGCGGGCGCCGGCGGCGAGCCTCTCGCGGCTCGTCCACGTTTTACCCACCCATAACAAGAGGTCAGTAGTGAAGGTAACGCTCCTCACGGGCTGCGCATTCGCAGCCCTCGCGTCGTTTGCGATCTGCAACACGGCGTCGGCCGACACGATCGTGAAGATCGGCCACGTGGCACCGCTCACCGGCGGCTCCGCCCACCAAGGCAAGGACAACGAAAACGGTGCCCGCCTTGCCATCGAGGAAATCAACGCGAAGGGTCTCGTGATCGGCGGCCAGAAGGTCACGCTCCAGCTCGACCCGCAAGACGATGCCGGCGATCCGCGCACGGCAACGCAAGTCGCGCAGAAGCTCGTCGACGACAAGGTCGTGGCCGTGGTCGGCCATGAAACGTCGGGCACGTCGATCCCCGCGTCGAAGATCTACAGCGATGCAGGCATCGTGCAGATTTCGCCGTCGGCCACGAACCCGCAATACACGATGCAAGGCTTCAAGACGACCTACCGTGTCGTGGCGACCGATGCCCAGCAAGGCCCGGCGCTCGCGAACTATGCGGTCAAGAGCCTGCACGTGAAGAAGGTGGCGATCGTCGACGACGCGACCGCCTACGGCCAAGGTCTGGCCAACCAGTTCGAGACGTCCGCGAAGGCGCTCGGCATGACTGTCGTCTCGCACGATGCGACGAACGACAAGGCTGTCGACTTCCGCGCGATTCTGACGAAGATCAAGGGTGAGAACCCCGACGCGATCATGTTCGGCGGCATGGACGGCACGGGCGGCCCGTTTGCGAAGCAGGCAATGCAGCTTGGCCTGCGTGCGAAGATCCTGACGGGCGACGGCGTGTGCACGAGCACGATCGCCGATCTGGCCGGCAAGGCAGCCGACAACATCGTCTGCTCGCAGGCGGGCAAGGGCCTCGAAAAGATGCCGGGCGGCCAGGCGTTCCAGGCGAAGTACGTCAAGCGCTTCAACCAGGAAATCCAGCTGTACTCGCCGTACACCTATGACGCCGTGTACGTCATCGTCGATGCGATGAAGCGTGCGAACTCGGTCGACAAGGCCAAGATCCTCGGCGCGATGCAAACGACGGACTACAAGGGCGTGATCGGCGAAACGACGTTCGATGCGAAGGGCGACCTGAAGCACGGCATCATTTCGCTGTACGGCTACAAGGAAGGCAAGAAGACGTTCATCGACGAAGTCAGCATGTAAGGCTTCGTGCGTCGGGAGGTTTTTTGCTCCGACGCAAAACAAAGGCCGCGTGAATACTCACGCGGCCTTTGTTGCTTTGGCGGCGGTACGACGGATGTCGTACCGGCCCCGCGCCTCAGAGCGTATCGAGAATCGTACGCAGCATCGCCATCATCTGGTCGATTTCCTCATTCGTGACGGTCAGCGCAGGCATGAAGCGCAGCAGGTTCGGCCGTGCCGCGTTCAGGAGCAGCCCGTCCGGTTGCATGACGCGCGCCTTCTCGACGATTTGCGGCCCGATGTCCTTGCCGAGCAGCAGCGCACGCAGCAGGCCCTCGCCGCGCTCGCCCTCGAAGCCGCGTTCCGCCGACAATTCCAGAAGCTTCGTGCGCAAGTATTCTCCGCGCGCGCGGACGCCTTCGAGGAAGCCGGGCGAAACGAGCTGCGCGATCACCGCATGGCCCACGGCCGTCATCAGCGGATTGCCGTTGTACGTGCCGCCCTGGTCTCCCGCCTCGAACACAGCGACATCCGCCTTCGAAAGCAGGGCCGCGAGCGGCACGCCGCCGCCAATGCCCTTGCCGAGCGTCATGATGTCGGGCTCGATGCCCGAGAGCTCATAGGCAAACAGGGTACCGGCACGGCCGCAACCGCTTTGCACCTCGTCGACGATCAAGAGGACGTTGTGCTTTTGGGTCAGCGCGCGCAGCTCGCGCATGAACGCGCGCGTAGCCGGAATTACGCCGCCTTCGCCCTGGATCGGCTCGAGCATGACTGCGACGGTCTTCTCGGTGATGAGCTTTTCGACCGAGGCGATGTCGTTCAACTCCGCTTTCGGAAAGCCCGACACCTGCGGTGCGTAGAGCGTGTCCCAGCCCGGTTTGCCGCTGGCCGACATCGTGGCGAGCGTCCGGCCATGGAAGCCGTGATCGAACGTGATGATCTCGTATGCACCGCCCTTGAATTTGCGCCCCCATTTGCGCGCGAGCTTGATCGCGCCTTCGTTCGCCTCGGCGCCGCTGTTCGCAAAGAACACCTTGTCGAACACGCTGTTCGCCGTGAGCAGGCCGGCGAGCTTGGCCATCGGCTCGTTGTAGAAGGCCGGCGACGGATTGATCAACTGGCGGGCCTGTTGTTCGAGCGCTTCGATCATCGCCGGATGGCAATGGCCGAGGCTGTTGACGGCCCAGCCCTGGATGAAATCGAGGTAACGCTTGCCTTCGTTGTCGTAGAGCCACGAGCCCTCGCCGCGCGTGAACACGATGTCCGGCCGGTTGGTGATGTACATCAGCGACTGCGTCGGGTACTCGTCGAAATGCATGGCATGGCTCCGCAATGAAAAAGGGAAAGCGGTAAAGGAAAAGGCAACGAACAATGAAAAAAGCCACGGGGTTCCGTGGCTTTCGCATTTCTGACCGCTCTATTTGCGCATCCTCAGGACAGAGGCATTTGGCGCAAGCGACACAGACGAGGCGAACCCACGGCTTCCGGGCGGGAAGACGCGCGTCGACGTCGAAGGTTCGTGAGCATGCGGTTCATGCGCGAGAGAATACGACAGCACGCGCGCCGATGCAATCGGCGCTGTGTGACATTTTCGTCCGCCGTTGCGTGAAGCACGCCGCGTCCGAGCTGTCGCAACGCCGCTCAGACGGCGTTGGCGAGATCGGCCGCGCTCGTGAACGAGTCGGCATAGAACGCATCGGCAGGCAGGCCATGGTGGCTCGTGAAGTCGCGCAGCGCCGCTTCGACCATGACCGGCGCGCCGCAGGCATAGACTTCGTAACCCGACAGGTCGGGCAGATCCTCGACGACGGCCCGGTGCACGAAGCCGGTCCGCCCCGTCCATGCGTCGCTCGCGTCGGGCTCCGAGAGCACCGGCACGAACTTGAAGTTCGGATTCGCTTGCGCCCAGCTTTCGGCCAATTCGAGCATGTAGATGTCCTTCTTGCGACGGGCACCCCAGTACAGTGTCATCGGCCGCTTGATCTCCTTGAAGAGCGCGTGCTCGACAATGGCCTTGATCGGAGCGAAGCCCGTGCCCGACGCGAGCAGCACGATCGGCTTATCCGAATCTTCGCGCAGGAAGAACGTGCCGAGCGGGCCCTCGAAGCGCAGGATCTCGCGCTCTTTCATCGTTGAGAATACGTGGTCGGTGAACGTACCGCCCGGCATATGGCGGATATGCAGCTCGACGGGGCCTTCCTCGTGCGGCGCGGTTGCCATCGAGTAGCTTCGGCGCTTGCCGTCCTTCAGGATGAACTCAATGTACTGACCGGCCAGGTACTGCAGCCGCTCGTTCGCCGGCAGCTGGAGCTTGAGCACCATGACGTCGTCGGCTCGTCGCTCGAGCGCGTTCACGCGGCACGGCAGCTTCTTCACCTGCATGTCGCCGGCGCCGGCCACCTCGCGCACGTCGATCACGAGATCCGACGTCGCGCTCGCGCAGCAAAAGAGCGCAAGGCCACGCGTCTTCTCGTCGTTCGACAGGGCCGAGGACGAATGCGAGCGCTGCTCGACGCCGCCCGACACGACTTCACCCTTGCACGAGCCGCACGCACCGTTCTTGCACCCGTACGGCAAGCCGATGCCTTGCCGCAAGGCCGCGGCCAGCACCGGTTCGTCGGGTTCCACTTGAAACTGCCGGCCGCTTTGCCGGAGGGTCACGTTATATGCCATAGCTCGATCGAAACGAAGAAAAGCGGATTGAACTGCCACAGGCATGCAGCGAAGGGCGTGTGCCGCACGACACGGCTACAATGCCCGCACATGAATGCCACTCGAATTTTGCGTCGCCCGCGTGTGCTGATCGTCGGATGCGGCGATGTCGGCCTGCGCTGCGCGCGGCAACTGCTTACGCGGCGCGGCGAGACCCGCGTCATCGGCGTGACGAGCCGGACGGAACGCGCCGATGAACTGCGCGCGGCCGGTGTCGTGCCGATCGTCGCCGATCTCGACAAGCCACGCAGCCTGCGACGTTTGTCCGGACTCGCGCCAACGGTCCTGCATCTCGCTCCGCCACCGCTACAGGGGGAAACGGACCCGCGTACGCGCGCGTTGATCGCGGCGCTCGGCGCAGTGCGTCGGCGGCGCCCGGCACGCTGCGTCGTGACGCCGACGTCCCGTCTGCGCACCGCGCGCGCGCGCGCGTTCGCCGGAACGCACGAAAGGCGTATTGTAACCGAGGGTTTTCGGGCTGCCCCAGCGGGGAATGCGAGGCCCACGCTCGTCTATGCAAGCACGACGGGTGTCTACGGCGACTGCGGCGGCGACTTCGTGGACGAGACGCGCCCCGTCGCGCCGGCCAATGCGCGCGCGAAACGGCGCGTAGCCGCCGAACGGCTGTTGCGGCATGCATCGAGGCGCGGTGTACTGCGCGCCGCAATTATCCGTATTCCAGGGATTTACGCAGCCGGGCGGCTGCCGCTTGCGCGCATTGAGCGTGCGGCGCCCGCACTGATCGAAGCCGACGACGTCTATACGAATCACCTCCATGCCGACGATTTGGCAGCCATCCTTTTGCGCGCCGCGACGCGCGCGCGCATCGGGCGCGTGATCCACGCGTCGGACGATACCGTGCTCAAGATGGGCGCGTACTTCGACCGCGTGGCCGACGCATTCGGTCTTGCGCGCGTACCGAGGCTCACGCGCGAGGCGGCCGAGCGCACGCTCGAGCCGCTGACGCTGTCGTTCATGCGCGAATCGCGTCGGCTGGCGAACCGGCGGCTCAAGCGCGAACTGCGCATGACGCTGCGTTATCCGAGCGTCGACGATTTCCTGCGGACCGTGCGCGCAGTCACATGAGCGCCGGTAGCGCTTCGAGCAAAAGAAAGCAGAGCAACGCGGCGATCAGTGTGCCGATCAGGTTCGGGTTATAGCGGTGTCGGCGGTGCATCGCGAACCCGAACGCGCCGATGCCGGCTGCACCGACAACGGCGAAAAGCGCCACCGCGTAGGTCGTCTCGAGCGCGGCCATGATCTGCCTCCGTGAAACCTTTTTGTAATGGTTCGTAATCGGAGTATAGAAGGGACCGGACCCGAAACGCCAGTGGGAGTCGCCTCTATTTGGTGGCTCAGTGTCTGCCGCACCTCATACTGGGAAGCGCCGCGCGCGTTCAGTCGGCGGCCGCGTCCTTTCCGCCCTTGAGGGCCGCAAGATCGGCGGCCTCCAGCCACTGCCAGGCCCCCGGCGCAAGATCGCCCGGCAACGTGAGCGCGCCGATGCGCTCGCGATGCAGTGCCTCGCAGCGGTTGCCGGCCGCAGCGATCATGCGTTTGACCTGGTGGTACTTGCCTTCGTTAATCGTCAATTCGAGCAGCCGCTCGCCGCGCGCGAGCGCGCTTGCCGCTGCGATCGGCGCCGATTCCCCGTGGAGCAGTACGCCTTCGCGCAGTGCCTGCAGCTGCGTCGCGTCGAGCGGGTGGCGAGTGGTGGCAAGGTAGGTCTTCGGTACTTTGCGCTTGGGCGACGTATAAGCGTGAATGAACTTGCCGTCGTCCGAAAGCAGCAGCAGTCCTGTCGTATCCTCGTCGAGCCGGCCGACGCATTGCACGCCGCGCGTTTGAAGCGGCGCCGGCAGCAACGAAAACACGCTGGCGTGATGCTGCGGTTCGCGCGAGCACTCGTAGCCGGCGGGCTTGTTCAGCAGCAGATAGGCGTGCTCGCGGTAGCGCCATTGGGCGCCGTCCACCTCGAAGACGAGCGCATCCGTTCCGAAGTCGGCGCCGGGATCGGTGCAGGCGTTGCCGCGAACGCTGACGCGACCGTCCGCGACGAGCGCACGGCATTGGCGGCGCGAGCCGAAACCCTGCGTGAAGAGAATGCTTTCCAGATCCATGGTGCGGCGTAAGTTCGAAGGGCGTGCGCATTCTAGCAAGGCCGTCGGCGGGCGCCGCCGGCGCGTTGCGCTCAGTGCACGCCGGCCACCGCGCGGTGCAGCGGGTCCTTCAGCGCGTTGAACACCGGATTGTCGTTGTCGGTCCGGTGTACGAACAAAAGCTCGACCGGCTTGGCGGGCTGCGTGCGCATCGGACGGTACACGACGCCCTCGAAGTGGAGCATGGCCGCCGCGGCCGGAATCAGCGCGACACCGATGCCGGCGCGCACGAGCGCCAGCATCGAGTGGATCTGACTCACGTATTCGACGATGTCGGGCAGCACGCCCTCGCGCTCGATGAGACCGCTCACGAGCTGATGGAAGTAGCGCGCCTCGTAAGGCGAGTACATGAGCAGCGGCTGTCCCTCGCAATCGCCGATCGTCGGCGCGGCCGGCCATTGCGACGCCAGCGCGGCGGGCAGGGCCAGCACGAGCGCTTCGCTCGAACAGGTGCGGGTGACGAGTTCGCCATGCTCGACGGGGGGCCGCAGCAGGCCGACATCGATCTGGCGCGCGTCGAGCGCTTCGAGCTGCGCGCCGCTCACCATTTCCTTGAGCGTCAGGCGCACGCCCGAGGACGCCGCTCGGACGGCGCTCACCAGCGCCGGCAGCAGGCCGTAGCCGACCGAGGCGGTAAAGCCGATCGCGAGCGAGCCGGCGGCGCCGGCTGCGACCCGACGGGCCGTGGCAGCGGCCTCGTCGGCGAGCCGCAGGATGCGCGCCGCGTCCGGCAGAAAGCCTCGCCCCGCCGCCGTCAGGCGCACGGAGCGACTGCTGCGCTCGAACAGCGCCGTGCCGATCTGGTGTTCGAGCAGCCGGATCTGGCGCGAAAGCGGCGGCTGCGTCATGTGGAGCCGCTCGGCGGCCCGCCCGAAGTGCAATTCCTCCGCCACGGCCACGAAGCAGCGGAGCTGGCTCAGCTCGAACATCGATACAAATCCTGTATTAATCGAGTCACGCGTTATCTTGGACGTGAATCGTTCGCGGTGCAAGAATCGATCCATTCCTGCAACCGATGCGCAACCACACGCGTACCGCCATGTCCCGATACACGCCCAACGAATTCGCCCGCCAGATCGGCACCGGCCTGCTGTCTTTTCCCGTTACCCACTTCGACGCCCAACTGGCGTTCGACGAGGCGTCTTATCGCAGCCACCTCGAGTGGTTGCTGGCTCACCCGGCCGCAGGGTTGTTCGCGGCCGGCGGCACGGGCGAGTTTTTCTCGCTCACGCCCGCCGAGGTCGATCGTGCCGTGCGTACGGCTGTCGATGAAACGGACGGTCGGGTGCCGGTCATCGCACCGGCCGGTTATGGCACGGCGATGGCGCAGCAGTTCTGTCAGGCCGCCGAAGTGGCGGGTGCCGACGGCGTCCTGCTGTTGCCGCCGTACCTGACCGAGGCGCCGTCGGACGGCGTGGCCGCGCATGTCGAGGCCGTCTGCAAGTCGACCCGACTCGGCGTGATCGTCTACAACCGCGCGAATCAGGTGCTCGACGAGGTGGCGCTCGAGCGCCTGGCCGAGCGCTGCCCGAACCTCGTCGGCTTCAAGGACGGCATCGGCGACCTCGAACTGATGACGCGGATCTATGCCCGCCTCGGCGATCGTTTCACCTATGTCGGCGGGCTGCCGACGGCGGAGACGTTCGCGCTGCCGTACCTCACGCTCGGCGTCACGACGTATTCGTCGGCGATCTTCAATTTCGTGCCTGCGTTCGCGATCGACTTCTATCAGGCCGTTCGTGCGAACGACCAGAAGAAGGTCTACGACGCGCTCAACAAGTTCGTCCTGCCGTATATCGCGCTGCGCAACCGCAAGCGCGGCTACGCCGTGTCGATCGTCAAGGCGGGGATGAAGGTGATCGGCCGCAGTGCGGGTGCCGTGCGCTCGCCGCTCACGGACCTGACCGAAGCGGAACTGGCCGAACTGGCCGCGCTCGTTGCGGGCGTCGCCGAGGTTCACGCGTACGCATGAAGCGCCACGCGTAACAGGGCATCAGCAACGCCGGGGCGAGTCGCGAAGCGCGCACCCGGCGGTTCCGAACCGGCGCGGCATGACGAAACGCGCGGTAGGAGGAGACAAAGATGGGTACGAAGGCTCAGGCGGTTGGCGCATCGAGCGTCCCGCATGCATTACGCGCCACCCGTGTGCGCTACATCATCCTCGCGCTGTTGTTTCTGGCGACGACGATCAACTACGCCGATCGCGCGACGATGTCCATCGCCGGCTCGGCGATGCAAAAGGATCTGGGCATCAATGCCGTTTCGCTCGGCTACATTTTTTCGGCATTCGGCTGGTCGTATGTGATCGCTCAGATTCCGGGCGGCTGGCTGCTCGACCGGTTCGGCTCGCGCCGCGTCTACGGCGCGAGCATTCTGGTCTGGTCGCTGTTTACGCTCGTCCAGGGCACGATCGGTTTCTTGACCGGCATGGCGGCGATCGTCGCCGTCTTTACGTTGCGCCTGGCCGTTGGCGTCGCTGAAGCGCCGTCGTTCCCGGCGAACAGCCGCATCGTCGCAGCCTGGTTTCCGGCGAACGAGCGCGGCACCGCCTCGGCGATTTTCAATTCGGCGCAATACGCGGCCACCGTCATCTTCGCACCGTTGATGGCATGGCTCGTGCACGCGTTCAACTGGCACCAGGTCTTCATCGTCATGGGTGTCATCGGCATCGCCATGGCACTTGCCTGGCGCGTCATGGCCCGCGACCCGAAGGACCATCCCAAGGTCAATCGCGCCGAGCTCGATTACATCCAGAGCGGCGGCGCTCTCGTCGATCTCGACCGGCAGCCGAGCGGGGCATCTGCCGAACAAGGCCCCAAGCTCGGCTACATCAGGCAGTTGCTGGCCAACCGAATGATGATGGGCGTTTATATCGCGCAGTACTGCATCAACGCGCTCACGTATTTCTTCATCACCTGGTTTCCGGTCTATCTCGTGCAGGCGCGACACATGTCGATCCTCAAGGCCGGGTTCGTCGCATCGATCCCGGCGGTCTGCGGCTTTCTCGGCGGGATTCTCGGTGGCCTTGTGTCCGACTGGCTCCTGCGCCGCGGCGCCTCGCTCTCGCTTGCTCGCAAGACGCCGATCGTGCTCGGCATGGTGCTGTCGATGAGCATGATCGTCTGTAACTACGTCGACACGCAGGCCATCGTCGTGGCCGTCATGGCCCTGTCGTTCTTCGGCAAAGGCCTCGGTGCGCTCGGCTGGGCCGTGAACTCCGATACTGCGCCGAAGCAAATTGCCGGCCTTTCGGGCGCGCTCATGAATACG
>CBJMQH010000101.1:0-12849 GCA_966431825.1 uncultured Trinickia sp. | reverse complement strand
CACGGTCTGCTCGACGTACCACAGCATCGGCCGATCGAGCGCCGTGATTTGCGCCTGCGACAGCGCTTGCCCCAATTGAACGTTGTTCGCCTTGGCATAGTCGAGCGCGTTGCCGTACAGGTACGCCTTCTCCTGCTCCGTCACCGACACATTGTTCTGGCTGTCGTAGCTCAAACCATCGACGAACGTCGCCTTGCCCGTCTGCTGCAACGCCGCTTGCTGCAGCAGCAAGTCTTCCTCTTGCGGGTTGTAATAGAACAGCGTCGAACTCGGTTGCAGGTTCGAAGGCAGATTACTCAGCAGGACTTGAGGGCTATACGTGGTCTGCGAAGTACCGCCCAATGACGAATCGACAAACGAGGCTTGACCCGCCACCGCCGTCGGAACGGCCCCGGTGCCCACTGCCCGAGGCAGCGAAATGTTCAGCCCCGGCAATGTCGCCGGGCTCAAGGAGATCACCTGCGATGGCGCGTTTACGCGCGGCGTATATGTGTTAGCCGTGGTGATGCCGTTGATCAGCCGCTGCCCGGTGAGCGCCACCGACGTGCCAAGCACATTGCCGACGTTTTCGATCTGGCCGCCCGAGCTGATCGAAAGATTCGGTGCTTCGATCGTCGCAGCAATGTTGCCGACTGGCTGCGGTGGATCGATAGGCCCACCCACCTTCGTATATGCATCGCCGTACAGCGCCGCGCATTCAGCTGGCGAGCCGCACGCCCAAATGTCGTGCCGCTTGTCGCTGCTAAACATGCCCGTCTTCTGCACCCAATGCGAGTGCCAGTACGCGTTCAGCGTCTGCGCTTCGTTTACGACGGGGCCCGCAACATCGATCGTCGCAGTGGAACCGGCTGAAATCAAACTGCCGATGTTCGTCAGACTGCCAGCATCGATCTTCAGGTTGTTGCCGGCGCTGATCACCGACGATGTGCCGGACTGCTGATCAACGTAGGCTTCGCAGTAGCTCTCCTTATAGCCGCCGGCGGTCATACAGCCCGTGTACTGCTCCTTGCTGCCGTAGTTCTGGTGCACCGGCACAGGAGGCGGCAGATTGTTCGTGATCGCGCCGGAAATGTTCAACGTAATGTTGTTCCCGGCGACGATGTTGCCCGACGTGTTGTTCAGGCTTGAAGCCGCCGTGGTCAAACTCCCCGTCGTGCCAACGCCGCCAACGACGATGTCGTGCCCAGCGAGCAAATTGCCATACGTGTTGTTGACCTGCCCCGCGGCGATCACAAGATCGTGGCCGGCGTAGATGGTCGCATCGTTCTGGGTGTAGCTGAACGTCGCCCCACTGGGATTGCCATCTCTGATGCGCGTGCCGTTTGTACAAGCGGCGTTTGCGCCACCCGACGAACAACCGGCTTGCGATGTGTACTGCTGAGTATTGCCCCCTTGATTTACAACATTGACGCCAAAGAGGTTCACGTTATTTTGCGCGTACAACATCCCCTGGTTCAGAAGCGTGCCCGATGCGTCGCGAACATTCAGGTCGTGGGCGGCAGCAATCAGGCCGGTTGGCGTAGACCACGTAACAGTCGAAACAGCTGACGGTGCGGCACCCGGCGCAAAGGAAAAGGTGGAAGGGGCGAACATCAAGCCCGACGCAGCATCTTGGCCGCCACTGCCATAAACGCCGATCGTTCCGAGCGAACCTAGAGAATTACTAAACGCAGAGAATTGCCCCGGATCGACCCAATCCGTTATTTGCGCAGTAACCGTCGGCGCGACCGCCTCGTTACGCAAGCTAAGAATGTTCAGGTTAACGTCGCCGCCTGCCCCAATCTGTCCGCCTCGATTCGACAGCTGGTTCGCAGTCAGCGATATCGAACCGCCAGCGGAAATCACGCCAGTCGCACCGGGCTGCTGCGAAACCGTCGTTTCGTACACGGTCGGCAGCGTCAATGTCGTCGTTGCAAGCTGCCCGGGTATCGGCCCGGACACTACCGACCAAATGCGCTCGTAGTTAATCGATCCGCTTCTTTCCGATACGCTAACTGGTGCGTTGGTCTCTGCAAGCATCACCGTGCCCGAACCGGCCACGGGCGTGGAGGACGACGGCGTGCAGTTGTACCTGCAATAGGAATTGATATAGAAGGAAGGCAGCGAGCCCGTCAGCCCAGTTGGCGACAGCAAATCGCCCAACGTTGCCGGCATGTTGGCCGTGTCATACCCATAGTGATTCATGCCTGCACTGCCGGTGGCGTTGTCGGCGAAGTAGTATTGCCAACTCTCCGTGCCTACCGCGGCCGACCAGAGCAAGCCTGGATTCGTAACCGTCGTCGTTGCAGTCGTCCCAGTCGTCCCCGCTTGATCGTTGACGATCGTCCCGGCTTGGACCGTAACGTTCTGAACCGCAACAACGTTCCCACCAATGTTCAGCAGCGTCCCACCAAGGTTAAACGTCGCATTCCCCTGCGTCTGCGTCGTCGCTCCTTGGTTGTCATAAGACCCACCTGAAACCGTAAGCGCCCCCGCCGACTCCACCGTCCCCCGATTAGTCGTATTCCCGTTGATCGCAAGCGCCCCACCCGCATGCATCACCGCCCCACCGGCGTTGAACAGCGAGCCGTTGAACGTCACGTCCTGCCCAATGACCTGCCCATAGTTAGCAAACGTACCGCCCGTCGAAATCGTCAACGGCGCGGTACCCGTCATCGTCCCGCCGTTGGTGATCCCGTTGAGCCCATTGATCGAAACGCTTTGCCCGCCGTAGTTCCAGGTGCCACCGATGCTGATCGTCCCCGCCGTGAGCGAGAGCGCACCACCCTGACTAATCGTCCCTTGCGACGGATCAAACGCAGCGTTCACCGCCCCAATGGTCATATCGCGCTGCGCGAGCATTTGCCCGCCAGCGTTATTGAACGCGGACCCTGCTCCGTTGATCGTCAGCGACAAATCCCCGGTGGTCGGCCCATTCGGCGTATTGGGGTCCCCTGCAAAGATCAACCCGTTCTGGTTGTTCAACGTCCCCGTATTGATCGTCAGCGCGTTAAGCCCCATCAACGAACCGCTGTTCGTCAACGCACCCGACACGGTGACGTTCGTCGTCTTCCCGTTCACCAGCCCGGCGTTATTGAAACTGCCGGCCTGAATCACCGTAGCGTTTGTCGAAGCGAACGAACCGCTAGCCGTGTTCGTCAGGCTCTCGGCGGAAACGCTCAACGTCCCACCGGAAAGCACGTTGCTCGAATTCGAAAACGCATGCTGCGAGCTCAGCGTGGCGTTGCCCACCACGCCTACCGTCTTGCCCGCGAGCGTCATCTGGTTCTTGGCGGTCGCGGTCAAATTGCCGCCAGCCAGCACGTTACCGAGCGTGACATTCGTGCCCGACAACTGCATGTCCTTCGTCGAAACGAGTTGGCCCTGGCTGCTGTCGAGCGTGCCTTGTGCGCTCACCGTCACGTTCTGCGAACCCGTGGCCGAGCCGCTGACCGTCACGTCGCCCCCTGTCAACGCAAGTTGTCCAGCCACCACGCTCGTACCGCCCAGCGTGAGCTTGCCGCCCGCGGTAAGCGTCGCATCGCCATTCGTCGAAACGCCGGCCACCGCCACGGCACCGCTCGTACCCGTCACGTTCACCGCGCCCGTCGACGCAATCGCGCCCGTCACCGTCGCATTGTTCGCGGCCAAGATCCGCGTCGTGCCGCCCGACTGCAACCCACCGTTGACCGTCACGCTCCCAGCATTCGACGTAGCCGTGACATTACCCACCGCGGTCGTCGCGCCAAGCGTCAAGTCACCGCCAGCAACCGCCGCCAGCTGACCCGCCGCGTTGATCGCGCCCAGCACCACGCTCGACGCACCATTGACCGAAATGTCCTTTGCATACGTCAACGACGCCCCGCCGCCGAGCGCACCACCCGCCGTAATGTTCGCCGTACCCAGGCCATACAGCGCCCCGGTCAGCGTCATCGCACCGCCCGACGTCAGCGTGGTATCACCGTTAGCCAGCGCGCCGTTCAACGCCAACGTCCCGCCCGATGTCGCACTCAGCGTCCCAACGCTCGTCGTCGAGCCCGTCACGCTCAAATTGCCTGCCGTCGCAGTCAGTACCGCATCGGCGCCCGAATCGATCGAACCGCCGACTTGCAGATGCCGCGCACCCGTCATGGTCAGTGCGTCGCCGCTCGATACGTTGCCGCCCACCGATACATCGCGCGCAGCCGTCACGTTCAACGTACCGCCACTACCCGCTGCCGAGGCAACCGTCACATCACCCGCACCGTTGTGGCCGTTCGCGCTCAGCTTCAGTTGGCCGCTCGCCAGCGCCGATCCCATCGAAAGATCGTTGCCTGCACTCGCCGTGAGGTTACCGTTCGTCGTGGCAACGCCCGCTTGTGCAACGCTGCCCGCAGCCGTGATCGTCAAATCACCGGTCGAATTGATGCCCGCAAGCGTCGCGTTGCGCCCTGCGGTGACCGTCGTCTGCGTGCCGCCGTTCAACGCCCCCGCCACATTCACATCACGCGAAGCCTGCACCGTCACTGCTTGCTTCGCCGTGCCCGTACCGCTCAGCGTCGCGTCGCCACCGCCGGCCGTGCCCTGTGCAACGACCGAAAAACTGCCGGTCGTAGCAGTCGCACTACCCAACCCAGCGTTGTTGCCGCCCGTCACGGCAATCGACGTACCCTGCAACGTGCCCGTCAACGCAACATCATGTGTCGCGTTGATCGCCACGCTTTGACCGAACGCTCCCGTGCCCGCACCGGTCACATCGCGCGAAGCCGTCAAGTTCGCATTGCCTTGCCCCGTCACCGCGCCGGAAAGCAGCACGTCGCGGCCAGCGGTCGCCGTCAGGTCGTTCGTCGCCGAAATGGTGCCGCCCAGCAACGTATCCAGGCCCGAAGTCACGTTCAACGCACCGCCCGTAGCCGTCGCGCCCGTCAGCGTTGCCGATCCGATCGTTGCAGTAACGGTCAGGTCTCCAACCGATGTCAGCCCACCCGTGGCCGTTACGTTGCGTGCACCCGTCAAGGTCATCAGCGCGCCGCTGCCCGCAGCCCCCGACACGATCGCATCGCGCACAGCAATCAGCGCGATGTTCCCGCCTGCGCTGGCCGCCCCGGTAATCGAAGCATCGCCGTTGCCGCCCGTGCCGTTCGCCCGGAGCGTCAGTGCGTTCGTTGTACTGACGTTGTTCAGCGAAGCGTTGTCCCCGCCGACCGCACCAACTGTGTTCGCCTGCAGCTTGCCCGTCAGCGCAATGCTGCGCTGGGCGTTCAACATCGCGTCGTTCGTCAACGACTGGGTGCCCGCCCCAACGATGTCGCGCCCCGCGGTGAACGTGCCGCCAGCCAGACCCACGAGCGTGCCGTTCAACATCGCATCGCGGCCCGCATTGATGCTCAAATCGCCGACAGCCGTCGTACTCACACCCAGCGAAGCATCAAGCCCGGTAGTGACCGAAAGCTTCCCGCCGCTATTGATGCCACCGGTCGCGTTCAAGCTCCCGAGTTGGGCGCTCAGCGTCGCATCGCCCACCGATTCAATCGCACCCGCCACGTTCAGGTCATTCGCTGCCTGCACGAGCGCCGTCGCGCCACTCGCAAGCTTGCCGGTCTGCGCCACGGTTACATTGCCCGCAGCAGTCGCGCTCAGTGCGCCGGCCGAGCCAGCAGAGCCGTTCACACTCAAGTTCCCGACGCCCGAGGTGCCCGCAACCAGACTCAGCGCGGAAGCCGATTCGACGTTGTTCACCGCCGTATCGCCGCCCGACGACACCTGCACCCCGTTACCCTGGATCAACCCGCCTTGCGCCGTATTGCGCCCGGCCGTCAGCGTCGCCGCGCCCGTGAAGCCCAGCGTGCCGGCACCGGCGATATCTCGTCCCGCTGTAACCGTGCCGTTGCCTTGCCCATTGATCGCGCCGCTAACTATCACATCGCGCGTCGCGTTCAGCGTCGCATCGCGCGCAACCGTCGTCGTCCCACTGAACGCGATATCGGTCCCCGCCCGCGCACTCAACGCGCCCTGCGCATCGATCGCCCCCGTCGCACTCACGGTACCGTTACGCGCGACAAACACTGCATCGTCGGCCGACTGCAACGAGCCGCCGACCGTCAAATCCTGCCCCGCCGTGAAGCCAATCGTCGAGCCGCCGTTGATCGCCCCGTTCGTCGTCAGGTTGCCCTGCGCGTTCAGCGCAAGCGTCGAGCCGGCCTGTACGTCATGGAAGACCGCCGACCCGCCGGCCTGCGTCTGGATCGTGCCGGCCCGCAGCGACCCGCTCAGATTCGTGTCGCCCGTCGACGTCAACGCGCCCACCAATCCGAACGCAAGACTGCCTGCACCGGTCAGCGCACCGCCCGCTTGCAGCGTGCCATTGCCCTGGCTCACGAGCGTGCCGTCGACCGAGAGGTTCTGCCCCGCCGTCAGCGACACATTGCCCAGTGCCGACGTATTGCTCGCCGCAGTCCCGTTCACCGCCAACGCAATCGCCTTCGAAGCAACAACGCTCAAATCGCCGCCCGCAGCAATCGCGCCCGTGCTGGTCACCGACCCGGCATTATTGACGAGTTGAATGTCGCCGTTCGAGCGCAATGCGCCGGTGATCGTGGTGTGTCGACCCGCCGTCACGCCAAGGCCGGAAGCCGTCGTCACGCTGCCGCTCACGATGACGTCCCGCGCCGCCTGAACCGTGCCCGTGGACAGCGACGCCACATTGCCGCCCACCGTCAGATCGCCGCCGCCCGCCGCACCGTTCGTCACGATACGCAGCGCGCCGTTCGCCTGCACGTTGGCAAGCGTCGCAGAATTCCCTGCGTTCAGCGTAACGGCATTGCCTTGCAGCGAGCCCGTCGTCACCAAGTCGCGGCCCGTCGATAGCGACACATCTTTCGTGAAGCCTGTCGTGCCGCCAACGAGCGCATCGCGTCCCGTGCTCAGTACCGCGTTACCCTGGCCCGCGACCGACCCGCCCAGCGTCAGATCATTGCCCGCAACGACCTTCGTATCGCCCACGGCACTCGTCGCGCCGGTGATTGTTACGTCGTGCGAAGCTTGCGCCGTAAGTGCGCCGGCGCTCGAGATCGCCCCGGTCGAAACGATGTCGCCCGTGGTTGCCGTTAGCGCGGTGTCCCCCACCGACTGCACTGTGCCAGACGCGTTGATCGCAACCGAACGCTGCGCGGTAAGCGCAACTTGCGCTCCGCCCGCCAGCGTGCCGTTGACCACGACATCGCGTGCGGCATGTACAGTCGTCGTTCCAACTGTCGCCGCATTGCCGTTGAACGTGACGTCCCCGCCGCCCGATGCACCTTGGGCCGTGACGCTCACAGCGCCGCCCGCCTGCACATCGGCAAGCGAAACACTGTTCGCAGCGCTAACCGTCAACGCATTCGACAGCAGCTTGCCCGTCAACGCCACGTCCGTACCCGCCGTGAACGTCGCACTTTGGCCAATCGCGTATGACCCGGCGCCCGTGATTGTCGTCTGTGCCGTCAGCGAGCCATTGCCTTGTGCGATGACCACGCCCGCGGCATCGATCGCATTGGCCGAGATCGTCGCATCGGTCCCCACCAGCACCGTCCCCGGTACACTGAACGCACCCTGCACCGTTGCATTCAATGTCGTACCGCTCGCAAGCGTGCCCGACACCGTCGTGTCGGTACCCGCCGTCAAGACCGTACTCGTCTGCGCGGTCGTCTTGCCCGATACCGTGATCGCGTGACCCGCCGCCAGCGCAACGTCGGTATTCGACTGGATCGCGCCGCTCGACACGATGTCGCCACCGGCCGTGATCCGATAGCTCGCCCCCGATACGCCCGTGCCCGAGACCGTCGTATTGCCGGTACTCGTCATCGAGACTTCCTGCTGCGCCGCGTGGCTCGCAACAGTCAGATCCCCGTTCGACGACAGCGTCAACCCGCTTGCCGTCGCCGACAGCGCGCCGTCAGTCCGCACGCCCATTCCCGCCGCTGTCCCAATCACGGAAATGCGGCCAGCCGTCACCGCGCCATAGGCGGTCGCATCGATCGCGTAACCCTGATTGGCATTCCCATTCGCCGCATTGATCGCGGCGGCTGTGTTCGTGGCACCGTTAGCGGACGTGGCGTAGGTCGTGCCGAGCGTGTCCACCGAAGTCGGCAGTACGAACTGACGCCCCGCGATCGCATTGATTTGATTGCCGGCATAAAGCGGCGCGTTGACGCCGATCGTCTCGCCGATCAGATCGATCGTGCCAACGGTCCCTTCGATGCCCGCGCCCGGGCCGTTCACGCCCGGGTTGCCTTCGATCTGAATATGTCCGCCCGACACGCTATAGCCGAGCGCCGCCGCATGGGCGAAGTCCGTGGTCGAACCGCCGACGGCCGTCAGAAACTGCGGCGTACCCGTTGTCAGCGTGACGCCGATCGTGTTCGTGAAGCCTGTGCCCTGCGTAGCGATCCCGTTCGGGTTTGCGATCACCACCGCTGCCGGCGCACCGAACACTTCCAGCGGCCCGTTCAACAGGCTCGCATAACCGGCCCCGGTCGAAGTCACCTGATTGACGATCACGCTCGCCGTACGCCCGCTCAGATTCGGGTTCGCGGCGACGTTGCCGCCCGTGAGCGTCGTACCCGCCATCAAGCTGTTGTTCAGAATCAGCCCGACCGGATCGATGTTGAAACTCTGGTATTGATTCAGCGAGATCCCGGCCGCGTTCGGGGCCGTGATGTTCACGACGGGCACACCGCCGCTTGTGCCCGTCGATTGGGTGATCTTCGGTTGGAACGTGATCGGTGCAGTCGGATCGACGATCGGCGTCGCCTCAGCCATCTGCACTGCGAACCGAACGCGCAACGAAGCGAGCGCGTAAATGCGCTGCCATACTTCGTCATCCATACGCCGACTGCCCGCGGCCACCGTACCCGCAGCCGAGCGGCTCTGCTCCACCGTGACGGTGATCGGGCCGACGAATAGCGTCATCGCCAGAACGAGAGAAATTGCACGCTGCCACCAGCGCAACGCCTGCGGCTTCGCAGCCGGCACGTTCGCAAAGCACGCGTGCTCGCGCGCCAGCCGTGCCTGTGCAAGCTGTTGCCAGTGGCTTCCCCGTTTCGTCGTCTTCTCGTAGCGCATGTGTCGTTCTTGTGCGTTCGATTGTTCTGCGTTTTCGAGCAACACTCGCCACCTCTCTCGCGGCGAGCGTCGCATCGGTACTTCAGTCTTCTACTTCAGCCATTGCCTACGGCTGCGCACCGCTCACGCGCCGGTGTTCGGCTTTTTCGGTGCAGTAGGCAACAAATCCTGTGCTCGCACCTTCGGATGGCCCGGCTCGAAGATCCAAGCGAGCGGAACGTCACCTGCCGACTTCCCGGTGCTGCGCACGAACGGGCCGAGCGCATCCATCACCTCGGCCGCATCCCAGCCCGCGATCTTGGTCGAGATCACCGCATCGTCGTTGAACATCCGAATGTCGCCGGAATTCGTCCACTTGGTCGCACCGCCGCCGCCACCACCGTAGATGATCACGGGCGGCGCCGAATGAACTTTCCGCATCATGTTCGGATCGAACTGCGTCCCACGCGCGAACGTATTCTTGGGCGGCAGCGATCCGGTCAGTGCGGCCGGAATGATCATGAAGTACTTGAATCCTTGTTGTTGCGTCAGCTCTGCGCACCGGTACATGAAGTACTTGTGGACCGTCTCCCGCGACGTGTAGCCATTCCCTGAGAACTGAACGTGGTAGGTCTGATCGTCAATCTGCTTACCTGTGTATCCGCCAGTGGCGCCAACTGGCTGATAGGGCGTCACGCAACCGGTCAATGCCAGGGTGGCCGCAACTGCAACAATGGATACCGCTCGTTTCATGCTCATTCCTCTTGCCTCGCTTCGGTTTCTGGTTACTTCTGTCTAACGTCTACGACGACTGCTACAACGGCTACTGCTGAATCCGCGCACTCTTCACGAGCTGCAAAACAACATCGGCCGTCGCCTTCTGCAGCGCGACCTGCTCGAGCTGCTTGCGCAGCGCATCCTTCGTCTGGTCGAACGACGGCACCTGCGTCGCACGCTTCTGATCCGCCCGAACGATCCAGTAGGCATCCCCTACCTGCACCGGCGCGCTGACCACCCCACCCTGCGGCAGCTTCACGAGCGCTTCGGCCAACGGCTGCGGCCAGTTCTGCGTGTTGCCGGCCGTAATCGGCGTCTTGAACGAGATCCAATCGAGCGCGCCACCCTGCTGCGCCGCCGGCCCCTGGCTGTATTGCTTCGCCAGTTGCGCGAAGTCGCCGCCCTTCTTCAACGACTCCAGCACCTTGCCCGCCGTATCCGCATCCTTCACGGCGATCACGCTCGGCTTCCACTCGTTATCGCCAAGCGTTGCCACAATCGCGTCGAACCGCGCCTTCACATCGGCATCGGTCACCGGTGCCGGCTTCACGTTGTCTTGCAGGTACGCCTGCATCATCGCGGCCGCCTTGGCCTGTTCAACGATCGCCATTACCTTCGGATTACGTTCGTAGTGCTGCTTTTCAGCCGCCTGGCGGAACAACTCGCGCGCGATCAGCTGGTTCTTCAACGCGGTGCGCACCGCAGGCGTATCCGCCGTGTTCGATGCGCGCACCGCCGCATCGAGGTCCGCCTGCGTGATGACCACGTCGTTCACGCGCGCCACCGCGTTCGCCGGCAACGGCCCCGATGCGGGCACGGCAGCCTCCGCCGCCTTCGCCGCTTTAGACGTCGCCTTTTGTGCGGCCTGCGCCGCACTGCCCATCGCCAGCGAGCCCGCCAACGCCATCATTGCCGCGATGGCCGCACCCTTTACCGCACGCTGCATCCGTTCGTTCATCGATGTTTCTCTCCTAGTTACCTTGACCAATTGAGCGTGGCCAACACCACGGTCGCTTTCTTGCCGAGCGATGCCGGCTGCACGAGCGCCTGCCCGAGCAACAGTTCGCCCGATATCCTTTGATTCCCGTACTGCCATTGCGCACGCGTGCCTATACCGACACCCATCAGCGTCGGCCACCCGCCTTGCGCAACGAGATGCGCCTTCCCGCCATCGAGAAACACATACGGCTCGATACGCGCGTCATGCCACGCCGGTGCGTTTTGCCAAGCCGCTTCGTTGCGCAGATAAAAGCCGCAGTCGCCGCTCACCCCGCCTTCGGTGAATCCGCGCACCGAATCCATGCCGCCCAAGAAAATCTGCTCGTTGCCGAACAGCGCAACGCTGCTGTACTGCCCACGCAGCGTTCCGCGATAAGCCCAACTCGTCGGACCGATCGCCCCAAGCGTCATCTGCACGGTCGCGGTCGCGTCGTACTTCGTGAATTGACTGTGAGCATCCGACCCGGCGATATCGGCGCCGTCGTGGCTCGCGCCGAGCGCACCCAAGCCCTGCGAGACGCCCGCATCGACCGTGGCCGCCGCACCTTGCCCATGCGCCGAGAACCGGTACAAGCTGTTCAAACCCGCACGCAGCACCGTCAAGTCCTGCGGATCGAGGAAGAATCCGTTCACGCTGCGCTCGACGCGCAACTTGTTCAGCGTCAGGTCGACACTCAAACTGCCCGCATGCGAGCGCAACACCACATCGTTCCAACCGAGCATCTGGCTGAACGTGCGCCCCTCCAGCAACGCGGTATCGCCGATCGCCTGCTGATATTCGGACACCGAAGCGGTGTAGCTCAGCGTTTGATACCCGACCGGTACAGCCGACGAGAACACGAGCGCATTCGTATCCTTCGTCCCGACATAGCTCAGCGATACGGACTCCTGAAGGCCGATGAGGTTGTCGGCCTCGACGCTGCCGCGGTAGCGCGTGCGGCCCGTCAGCGAACTGCCGTAGTTATCGAGCCCGAGGTCGTAATGCAGCCCGCTGCCGTACCGGTTCGTGATCGCGACGATCGAATCGCCCGGGGCCTGCCCCGGCAGGATCTGAATCTCCGCCTGATTGCGCCGCAGCCGATTGATCTGATCCACGCCCTGCTCCAAATCAGGCAACCGCAACAGTTCGCCCGGCTTCTCGCCAAACGCCCATGCCGTGCCGGCATCCGTCAGATAGCCGCCGCCATGCGTCTTCCAAAACTGCCACCACGGTTCGTTCGGATCGCGCGGCCGCAACGGCACACCGTTGAGCGTGAACGCCGCCACGCGCCCTGCCACGACCTTGATCTTCAGCTCGCCGGAGGCAAGGTTTTGCGGGCCGAGATATGCGCGCGTCGTGATGTAGCCCCGCGCAATGAACGCCTCCGTTAACCGCCGCAGCAGCAAGTCGATTCGATTGCGGCCCAGGTGCTTCCCGATGAACGGCGCCGTGATCGCGTCGAGTGCAGATTGCGACAAGACCACGTCGCCCTCGAACACGATGCGCTCGATCTTGAACGTCGGCGCCGAGTCAGGCAGCGTTTCGACGTCCGCACCCGCCGGCAAATCAGGCAGCGCCGGCATGGTCGGCGCGGCAATCCGCGCAGGCGCCTGTTCGATCTGCCGATCGCGTTGCTGCGCGCGCTGTTCTTGCAACAACCGTTGCGCCGGATCCTGTTCGGCACGCGGCGGCACAGGGGGCGCAGCGGGCAACCCGCCCGCCAGACCGGTCGCTGCGCTCTGAGCAAAGGCCGGCAACACCGCGCCCATCAGACACAGTCCCGCGGCAACGAGGGCGCCCCGACGCGCGTTCAGAGCCCGAACCACGATACGAGCCCGATATGGTTGCCATTACCCACGGTAACGGGCTGCGTGTAGCGCGCGCGGATCGTTACGATGCCGCCATCCGCCGCCACGCCGCTGGTGCCACTGACAAGGCCGCCATCGATATCGGCCTCGCCGGTCAGATGGACTTGCCCGTTCCCTGCTTCGAAGATGCCGCCCGTGTCGGCCGCATAAATCGCGGCCCACTTGCTGCCAAACCACGCCTTCATG
>CBJMQH010000100.1:0-12884 GCA_966431825.1 uncultured Trinickia sp. | reverse complement strand
CAGGCGCGGCGAAGCGTCGTCTTCGTCGACAATCTTGCCGATGCGCTGATGCACTGTGCGGTCGATGCCGCCGCGGCCGGCCAGCTGTTCTATGTCGCCGACGACGAAGCCCCGACCGTCGCCGAACTCGCTCGCTCGATCGGCAAGCATCTGCACAAACCGGCACGCCTGCTCCCGGTACCCACCGCGTGGTTGCGTCTAGTGGGCCGCGTGACGGGCCGTTCGCCGCAAGTCGAACGACTGACCGAAAGCCTTCGCCTCGACTGCACTCACATCGCCCGCACGCTCGGCTGGCGACCGGTTTGCACCCTCGACGAGGGACTGGCGCACACGGCGCGCTGGTATCGCTCGACCCACTGAAGACCCCGATGCTCCTGGACCCACAACGCATTCCTCCTGCTGCACTCGTCGGCCTCGTCGCGGTCATCGCGCTCGGCGGCTGCGCCGCGATCCTCGGCACGCTGTTGAAGACGGGGCTTGCATGGCGACTTGCTACCGACATCCCAAACGAGCGCTCACTGCACGTGCGCCCCACGCCACGCGTGGGCGGGTGGGGCATCGTGCCGATGATTCTCATCGCCATACTGGCCGCAGCCCGGCAGATGTGGCTCCTCGGTGCCTGCGTGGCCTGCCTCGCCGCCATGTCCCAAATCGACGACCGGCGCGGCCTGCCCGCGCGCGTTCGCTTCGCGTTCCACTTTGCCGCGGTCGCGGCAGTGGTCGTTGTCTATCCGGCCGCGGCACCTTGGTGGGCGCTCGCGGTGCTGGCCGTCCTGATGATCTGGCTCGTGAACCTGTATAACTTCATGGACGGCTCCGACGGGCTGGCAGGCGGCATGGCGTTGTTCGGCTTCGGCGGCTACGCGCTGGCGGCGCTGAGCGCCGGCCCGGCCGCCGTCGATCTCGCGCTCGTCAGTGCCGCAGCGGCCGGCGCGGCCGCAGGCTTCCTGTTTTTCAATTTCCACCCGGCACGCGTCTTTCTGGGCGATGCGGGTTCGATTCCACTCGGGTTCCTCGCAGGCGCGCTCGGCTACGTGGGATGGCGCATGGGCGTCTGGCCGATCTGGCTGCCCGCCATGTTCTTTTCCCCTTTTATCGCCGACGCTTCGGTGACGCTGGCACGCCGGCTCGCGCGCGGCGAACGGTTTTGGCAGGCGCACCGTGAGCACTACTATCAACGGATGGTGCGCTCTGGTATTGGACACGCACGCACGGCGCGCTATTGGTATGCGTTGATGCTTGCCGGCATAATGGTGGCCCTGTGGGCAATGGGCCGCCCCGCGACCGTACAGTGGAGTGTCGTCGCCATATGGGCGTTCGTCCTTCTCTGTTGCGGATGCGCAATCGATCTGCGTTGGCGACGCTATCAAGCCAGCGGTTCGGATCGGGCAGAAGGATAAAGTCGATGATCAGACAACATAAGGCATCCTTGCTATCGCTGGGCGCATTCCTATTCGACCTGCTGGCCGTCACGAGTGCCTGGATGGTCGCGTACCTGATTCGGTTCAACGGCACCATTCCGCATGATTTCCTTTTCGGGGCGCTGCGCGCGTTGGCCTGGGTTCTGCCGGCCTACGGAGTCATGTTTCGCTTCTTCGGGCTCTATCGCGGCATGTGGGTGTTCGCAAGCCTGCCCGACCTGATGCGCATCTCGAAGTCGGTGCTAGCCGGTGCATTGCTGGCGATGGTCGCGTCGCTGATGGCGCAGCCGCAGCCCATCATCCCCCGTTCGGTTCTGATCGTTTCCCCGATGCTGCTGTTCCTTGTCATGGGCGGCGCCCGCGCGGCCTACCGCGCAGCAAAGGAGTTCTATCTATACGGCGGCCTGATGGCGCAGGGCAGCCCCGTGATCATCATCGGCGCAGGCTCCGCAGGGGCAAGCCTCGCGCGCGAACTCTCCCGCACGAGCGAATGGCGCCTCGTGGGTCTGCTCGACGACGACCCGTCGAAGCAGGGCCGGGAAGTCTACGGCTACAAGGTGCACGGTCCGATCGCCGACCTGCCGCGCTGGGCTGCGACACTGCGCGCCGAGCACGCGATCATCGCGATCCCGTCCGCATCGGTCGAGGTGCAGCGCCGTGTAGCCACCACCTGCGTGCGGGCCGGTGTCCACGCGATGGTTCTGCCTGCGCTGACCGCGCTCGTGCCGGGCCGCGGCTTTCTCTCGCAGGTGCGCCAGATCGATCTGGAAGACCTGCTTGGCCGCGAACCGGTCATCATCGACACGCCCCACGTCGAAGCGCTGCTGCACGGCAAGGTGATCATGGTCACGGGCGCAGGCGGTTCGATCGGCTCGGAACTGTGCCGCCAGATCATGCGTTTTTCGCCGGCACAGCTCGTCGCCCTCGATATCTCCGAGTTTGCGATCTATCGCCTCACGGAAGAGTTGCGCGAACGCTTCCCGGAAATCTCGGTCGTCCCGATCGTTGGCGATGCCAAGGATTCGCTGCTGCTCGATCAGGTCATGTCGCGCTACGTACCGCACGTCGTCTACCATGCGGCGGCCTACAAGCACGTTCCGCTGATGGAAGAACTCAATGCCTGGCAGGCGGTGCGCAACAACGTGCTGGGTACCTACCGCGTCGCGCGTGCGGCCATCCGCAACGGCGTGCAGCGGTTCGTCTTGATCTCGACCGACAAGGCCGTCAACCCCACGAACGTGATGGGCGCGAGCAAGCGGCTCGCGGAAATGGCCTGTCAGGCTTTGCAGCAAGGCAGCGAGCGCACGAACATCGAGACCGTACGCTTCGGCAATGTGCTCGGCAGCGCAGGCAGCGTCATCCCGAAATTCCAGGAGCAGATCGCGAAGGGCGGTCCCGTGACCGTCACGCATCCGGAGATCACCCGCTTCTTCATGACGATTCCCGAAGCGTCGCAGCTCGTCCTGCAGGCGTCGAGCATGGGCCGCGGCGGCGAAATCTTCATCCTCGATATGGGCAAGCCGGTTCGCATCGCCGATCTCGCACGCGACTTGATCCGGCTCTACGGCTACGGCGAAGACCAGATTCGCATCGAATTCACGGGCCTTCGCCCTGGCGAAAAGCTCTACGAAGAACTGTTGGCCGACGACGAAACGACCACGCGCACGCCCCACCCGAAGCTGCGCATTGCACGGGCGCGCGAAGTGGACGACGGCTTGCTCGATGAACTGCTGCCGTGGCTCATGCAACATCGCGTGCTGTCAGACGACGAGGTCCGCCGCGATCTGCGCCGGTGGGTGCCGGAATACAAACCTGCCGCGCCGACCGTGTTGCAATCGGTGCAGGCCGCCTCGTCGGCAGGGTCTTGAATGCGCCCGCTGCACGGGCGGTGCTTTAACGTCCGCGCCCGCGCTTACGCACCACCAACCATCTCGGCGACTTGAACCTGACGATGCTGATGTAGAGCCACACGTAGGTCGCTGCAAACACGCAGACGAACACGAACAGGTGCACCGTGTGCTGCCAGAACAGCGTGGCCGGTATCACGGCCACGAGACACAGCAGCCACAGATAGGGCGACGTGAGCGAATTGCGCCGCGTGAGCTCGTGCGCCGTGCGCGCACCCACGGCCCATCGCATGAGCCGCTTGTAAACAAGCATGTGCAGATGCACGCCGTCGGGAATACCCGGCGACATTCCGCGTACGAACTTCTTCCGATAGATCGAAAAGCAGGTTTCGAAGATCGGGTACATGAAGAGCAGCACCGGGTACCACGCCGACACGTCGCGATTGCGCATGACGAGCAGAATCGCGAGCTCGCCGAGCATGAAGCCGATGAAGTAGGCGCCGCCATCCCCGAGGAAAATCAGCCCCGCCGGGAAGTTCCAGATGAAGAACCCGAGAATCGCCCCCATCATGATCAGCGACCCCGACAGCACGATCGGGTCGCCAAGCCGGAACGCGACATAGGCGAGCGAGGCGAACATCATGAACGCGACCATCGAGGCGAGGCCGTTGAAGCCGTCGATGATATTGACGGCGTTCGCGAGCGCGGCCACCGCAAGCACGGTCACGAGCGCCGAAATCACCGCATAGGACAGCAGAAAATCGAGCGGCGGCACGCTGATGCGGACCACGGCGATGTGGAGCGCGAAGTAGGCCAGTGCCGCAGCAGCCATCGTGGCCAGCAGCCGCGCCAACGGCGAAACACGCTTCGTCAGGTCCTCGATCAGACCCGATCCGAACGCGGGCAGCCCGCAGGCCGCGAGCGCGAGAATGCCCTTCGAGACGCCAGGGTAGGCGCCATAGAGCTGAACGGCCGCCGCCACGAGTCCCGCCAGGATGCCGATCCCCCCGACGCGCGGCACGGGCCGGACATGAAATTTCTGCACGCCGGCCAGATCCGAATCGACCGAAAACTTTTCGTGCAGATGCGCATAACGCACGATCAGCAGCGTGACGAGGAGCGAAACAAGAAAACCGAGCGCGAAACTAAGCATGAGCGTGGCCTGAAAGCGGACGGCGAATTATACAAACGAATCCGCGCCGCTTTCGCTGCACCTCATGGCCGAGGCGGCCACGGGCCAGCCGCTACCGCTCCGTAGGCGGCAAAGCATCGCGCGCCTGCGCCTCTGCAAACGCGAGAAGTGCTCAGGCGAACCCGTTCGGATTCATCGACTGCCAGCGCCAGTGGTCCGCGCACATGCGCTCGATGCCGTATTGCGCTTGCCATCCGAGCAGCACGCGCGCCGCATCGGTGCTCGCGAAACACGATGCGACATCGCCGGGGCGGCGCGCCACGATCTCGTACGGAATCGGCCGGCCCGATGCGGCTTCGAACGCGCGCACCACGTCGAGCACCGAATAGCCGCGCCCCGTCCCGAGGTTGACGACAAAGCTCGCGTCGCGCGCAACGAGCGCATCGAGCGCCGCCAAGTGACCGCGCGCCAGATCGACGACGTGAATGTAATCGCGCACACCCGTGCCGTCGGGTGTGTCGTAGTCGTTGCCGAACACACGCAGCCGCTCAAGCTTGCCGACGGCCACCTGCGCGACGTAGGGCATCAGGTTGTTCGGCACACCGGCCGGATCCTCGCCGATGAGGCCGCTCTCGTGCGCCCCCACCGGGTTGAAGTAACGCAGCGTGGCAATGCGCCAGCTCGCGTCCGAGCGTTCGACGTCGCGCAGAATCTGCTCGGCAATGAGCTTCGTCTGGCCATACGGGTTCGTTGCCGACAGCGGAAACGATTCGTCGATCGGCGAGCGCTCCGGCACGCCGTACACGGTCGCCGACGAACTGAATACGATGCGCTTCACGTTATGCGAGCGCATCGTATCGAGCAAAACGAGCAGGCTGTCCAGATTGTTGCCGTAATACTCGATCGGCTTTGCGACCGATTCGCCCACGGCTTTCAGTGCTGCGAAGTGAATGGCTGCGTCGATTTTATGCGTGTCGAACACGCGTGCGAGCGCCGCTGCATCGCGTGCATCGATCTCGTAAAACGTGGCGGCGCGCCCGGTGATCCGCTCGACGCGTGCCAGCGCCTCGCGCTTGCTGTTCACGAGGTTGTCGACCACCACGACGTCATAGCCGCTCGTCAACAATTCCACTGCTGTGTGGCTGCCGATGTAGCCGGCGCCCCCCGTCACGAGAATCGTGCCCTTCGAAGACATTGTCGCCTCGGTCGTTCGTCTATATGTTCATTGCTCAGAGACTGTCAGAACGTGGTGCCCGTCACCGCGCGCACCGTTTCCCGATAGCGCTCCACCACAGCCGCTTCATCGAACTCGGCCTCGACCCGCATTCTGCCTGAGTGCCCCATCGTCTGTCGCGCTTCGTGCGTCATCTCGATCATATCGGCGAGCTTTTCCGCCAAACTATCGGGATTTCGCGCCTCGCAAAGCAGGCCGTTTACGCCATCCGCGACGACTTCTCGGCACCCGGGCACATCGGTCGCCACGATGGGCCTGCCCATCGCCGAGGCTTCCATCAACGTACGCGGCACGCCTTCGCGATAGGAGGGCAGCACGACGCAGTCGGCATCAACGATGAACGGCCGAACGTCTTCCGCTTCGCCGAGGTACACGATGATCCCTTCGCGCTCCCAAGCGTCGACATCGGCGCGCGTAATCGCGCTCGGATTATCGACGCCGACGGGACCGAGCAGCGCGAACCGCGCATGGGGGTAGCGTACGCGCAGCCGCCGTGCGGCCTCGACATACTCGCCGACGCCCTTGTCCCACAGCAGGCGCCCGATCAGCACGAATGTGAACTGCGCACGCTCGGGCAAGGGCCGGTAGGCGAAGTGCAAGAGGTCGACGCCTTCGCCATTGAGCAACCGCGCCCGCTCGGGATGGGCGAGCAGTTTGCCTTCGACGAACGCCGCTTTGTCGTCGCGGTTAAGAAACCAGACTTCGCGTGGAAATCGGAAGGCAATCCGATAAAGCATCTTCGCCACCGTCGCGGCTCGGCTCTTCTGGATGAAGACATAGCCCAACCCCGTCGTCACCGCGATCGACGGCACACGTGCGAGCCAGGCAGCGATCGAGCCGTAGATGTTCGGCTTGATCGTGTAGTGGAACACGAGATCGGGCGAGAGGCTGCGGTAATGACGATGCAGCGCGGCAAGCGTGCGCAAGTCCTGCCGCGGGTCCGTGCCCTTCGAAGCAACCGGCAGCGGCACGAACCGGCATCCCATTGCTTCGAGCAACGGCGTCGTGCGGTCGCGCGGCGCGAGCACGATCACGGCGTGGCCTGCGGCGACGAGCGCCTTGATCAACCCTTGCCGATAGGTATGGATGGCGAACGAAGTGTTGCAGACAAGGCAGATCGAGAGCCTGCGCGAAGGCATGGCGTGAGCGGGGGCGTTCATGCGCGGGTACCGCCTGCCGAGGCGAACAGCGCGCGCTTCGCCCGTTGCAGCGCTGCATAGGGCGTGAGCAAATGCAGCAGGTTCTTCGCGAGCCCGAGCCAGTCGTAGATATTGCCCGCGTTGAAGTACCGCATCTGCAATCGCAGTGTCGAGACGATCTGGCGACGCCGCTTCGTCGCGCTGATCCCGCCTTCGTTCGCCTCGTAGTAGAGCCCGAGCTCCGGCAGGTTCGCGCAGTCGTATCGCTCCATGAGTCGCAGGAACAGGTCGAGATCTTCCGCGGCGCGATAGGCGACGCGATAGTTGCCGACGGCGCGCACCGCTTCGACATCGAGCATCATCGACGGGTGTGCGAGTTGCGAGCGGAAGAAACGCAGCCGCCGCACGTCGGCCGGCGCGCTGGCGGGCTTCAGCATGAACAGCGGCGTGCCGCTGCGCGTGACGACCTGCGTCCACATGCCCAAACCGGCCACGTTCGGATTCGCGGCGAGAAAGGCCCGCTGCTTGGCAAGCCGCTCGGGTACGGCGAGATCGCCCGCATCGATACGTGCGGCATATTTGCACCCGCATGCGGCCAGCGCTTCGATTCCGGCTTGCAGTGCGCGCTCGATGCCGCCGTTCGCCGGCATGCGCAGCACATGGATCTGCATATTCGGCAGGGCGGGCGCGACGATCGGCGGCGTGCTGCCATCGTCGACGATCAGCACGCGCACCGGTGCGCGCTCCGAGAACGACGCGAGCGTGCGCTCGACGTCGGCCTGCCCGTTGTAGGCGGGCATCAGGACGGCGACGTCCGCGAGCGCATCCTCGGCGGTGGGGGTGGTGCAGGAGAGCGTCATGGGCGCAGCTTGAAGCGGATGTAGTAGAGATTGACCGACATGGCCGCGAGGTAACCCGCGGCGAGCCCGACGAGCGCACCGTATGCGCCCAGGCGGGCAATGGCGAGCAGGTTGACGACGAACGCGACGGCAAGCGCGATCACCCATTTAGCGAGCAGTACGAACTTTGCCTGGTACTTGAGCACCACGAGGTTGCCGATCGCCTCGATGCCGGCGGGCACCGACAGCCAGACGCACCAGCGGAAGATCGAGATCGCGCCCGTGTAAGCGGGACCGAACACGCGCGTGATGATGAGCGGTGCGAGCAGGTCGAGCACGCACGCGCCGGCGGCCATCAAGGCACCCGCGAATGCCATCAGGCGCACGACGTTGCGGCGCACGCGCACGGCCTCGTGCACGCGATAGATGAACGCCGGTGCGATCGTCTGCGCGAGCATCAGGCCGAGCGCGATCCAGTTCTCGTTGATCTGCTGCGCGGCCGAGTAGCGCCCCAGGTCGGCGAACGAGATCGCGCGCTCGAGCATCAGTCGGTCGAGCTTCAGGAACAGATACATGCAAATGAGCCCGGCCCAAAATACGGTGCCGGCGCTCGCGAAATGGCGCAAAAGGGGGATATCGATGCGCCAGCCGAGGGTGCCGCCGTGGCGGCGACGGTAGTAAAGTATCAGCACAGCGCCGATCGCTGCCGACTCGCATGCCCAGAGCCAGCCGAAGCGCGCGGGGGCGGCGGCGGCGCGGACGAACGCGTAGACGAATGCCGCCTTGACGATTGCGGTCGCCATGCTCGTGATCAGCTGCGGCTTGCTGTAGGTCATGCTCTGCAGCCACGCATTGATCACGCCGATGAACGGCTCGCGAAACAGCATCGTGACGGCAAGGCCGGCGAGCATCGCGCCGACGAGCGGGTCCGTCGCGTTCAGTGCAATGGCGGCCCACGTCGCAGCAAGCGCGAGCACGGACACGGCAATGCGCAGCGCAAACGCGCTGCCGAGCACGGTGCCGAGCGCGTCAGGCGGACGCTGCACGATCGTCGGTACGAGGATCTCGGCACCGCATACCCAGGTGATGGGCGCCAGCACGAGCAACAGCGTGTTCGCGTACTGCCATTTGCCGAAGACGTCGGGCCCGAAATAGCGGGCGAGCAGACCGGCCACGGCGATCGCGACCACGATCTGCGTGAGCCGTTCGAGCCCGAGCCAGACGATGTTCGCGAGCGCCTTCGCGACGTCCGGGTTGGCCAAGCGTTTCAACATGGGCGGTAGGGCAGGAAATTTGCTGGTGCTTGCGCGCAAGCGGTGCGCGCGGCGTTGTAACCGGCGTTGTAACAGCTAGGCATTAAAATGGGCGCACGTAGCGCCGTTCGAAAAACCGCAATTATAAGTGCGTTGGTCACGCACACTTCGTCCGGTGACGGCATGCAGCACGCGCGGTGTGCGATGTCGCGAGCGCGCGACAGGCAGGTCGCCGTCCGCGTCGCCGGTTTGGGTCTTTTTTCTTTCGCAGCCATTGAGAGCCTATTCATGATTTCGCAATCGATCTTCAAGGCCTACGACATCCGCGGTGTCGTCGGTAAAACCCTCGACGAGGACGTCGCACGCCAGATCGGCCGTGCGTTCGGCAGCGAAGTGCGTGCGCAGGGCGGCGATGCCGTCGTCGTCGCACGCGACGGCCGTCTTTCGGGCCCGGCGCTCGTGACGGCCTTGGCCGAAGGCCTGCGCGCAGCCGGTGTCGATGTCGTCGATGTCGGCATGGTACCGACGCCCGTCGGCTATTTCGCAGCGAGCGTGCCGCTCAAGCTCGCCGGCGGCGAGCGCCGAGTCGATTCGTGCATCGTGGTCACGGGTAGCCACAATCCGCCCGACTACAACGGCTTCAAGATGGTGCTGCGCGGCGCGGCCATCTACGGCGAGCAGATTCAGGCGCTCTATCGCCGCATCGTCGACGGCAATGTCAGCGAAGGCGCGGGCGCGTACGCGCAATACGATATCGCCGACGAATACATCGCGCGTATCGTCGGCGACGTGAAGCTCGCCCGCCCGCTGAAGATCGTCGTCGATGCCGGCAACGGCGTGGCCGGCGCGCTCGGCCCGCGCCTGTTCAAGGCGCTCGGCTGCGAGCTCGTCGAGCTGTTCACCGAGATCGACGGCAACTTCCCGAACCATCATCCCGATCCGGCCCACCCCGAAAACCTGCAAGACGTCATTCGCGCGCTAAAAGAAACCGATGCCGAAATCGGCTACGCGTTCGACGGCGACGGCGACCGCCTGGGCGTGGTGACGAAGGACGGCCAGATCATCTACCCCGACCGGCAGCTCATGCTGTTCGCCGAGGAAATCCTGTCGCGCAACCCGGGTGCGCAGATCATTTACGACGTCAAGTGCACGCGTAATCTCGCGACCTGGGTCCGTGAAAAGGGCGGCGAGCCGCTGATGTGGAAGACGGGCCACTCGCTCGTGAAGGCCAAACTGCGCGAAACGGGTGCCCCGCTCGCCGGCGAAATGAGCGGCCACGTCTTCTTCAAAGATCGCTGGTACGGCTTCGACGACGGTTTGTACACGGGCGCGCGCCTGCTTGAACTGCTCTCGCGCGAAGCGGATCCGAGTGCGCTGCTCAACGCGCTGCCGAACTCGCTCTCGACGCCGGAGCTGCAGCTCAAACTCGAAGAGGGCGAGAACTTCGCGCTGATCGCGCAGTTGCAGAAGGATGCACGCTTCGAGGGCGCCGATCAGGTCGTGACGATCGATGGGCTGCGCGTGGAATACCCGGACGGCTTCGGGCTTGCCCGCTCCTCGAACACCACGCCTGTCGTCGTGCTGCGTTTCGAGGCAGACAGCGAGCAGGCGCTCAACCGGATCCAGGATGCGTTCCGCCAGGTGATTCTGGCTGCCAAGCCGGACGCCAAGCTGCCGTTCTAAGCTTCTTGCGCAAGGCAAAACGGCCGCTTCGGCGGCCGTTTGTGCTTCTTCGATTCGTCGAGCAGGCAGGGGCGGCAGCTCAAGGCGCCGTCGGCGGTGCCGCCGCGGACGACGCGGCCGTTGGCGCCGGCGTTGGCCCGGACAGCGCAGACGATGCGGCAGCGGGCAACGAGGCCGTTTCAGGCGCAGAAGTGGGCGAGGTGGGCGTGGCAACGGCTGCGGGCCCGCCCGGCAGCGTATGCGCTGTAATTTTCGCCGTCGGCACCGGTGCCGCCTGCACCACCGTGCGCAGGTACTTGCCGATGAACGAGAAGAACCGCTCGTAGAAGTCGCTCGACTGGATCGTCTCGCTCGATACCTTCACCATCGCGTCGCTGTTCGAGCGGATCGGTAGCGAAAGCGAGCCGAGCACGCTGAGCCCCACGCTGGCCGACGTATCGCTCTTCTTGAGCGCGTAACCGCTTTGTACGGCGTTCGCATAGACGACGCTCGAATACGGGTCGTCGCCCGCCACGCAGACCACGTGAAAATCCACGGTGACGTGCGAATCGCCGGTCGGCTGGAAATCCTTCGTCGCGTCGATCGTGTCGGACCGCGTCATGGTCGTGAGGTAACCCTGGCTCAACAGCGCGCGGCGGGCGGCCTCGCACGCGTCGCTATTGCTCGCGTTGAAGTTGTGCGAAAACGGGCTCGCGCCCGAATCGAACATCTCCTGCTGAAACTTGGGCGTTGGGGTACTCGAGCAGGCTGCGAGGGCTGCAAGGGCTGCCAGCGCGCCGATGCGCGCGCCGCGGCGGACAGATCGAAACGAATTCCACATAGTTGAAGTCACGGACTACGAAATGCGCGGCACACCCGCGCGGCCAAACCGCACGAAACCGCCAAGACGAGCATTGTAGTGCGATCGGCGGGGCAGCACCGGATTCACGCGGTAGAATCCCAGCCCGTCGGCCTCGTCCCGCGTCTCGCGCGTATCATCCGCTTTTTCGCCGTCATTCTTTCTGGTTTCTTTCAGCGTGCAAAAGATTCTGATCGTGCGTGTATCGTCGCTAGGCGACGTCGTGCACAACATGCCCGCCATCGCCGATCTCCGGCGCCGGTTGCCGGACGCGCAGATCGACTGGCTCGTCGAGGAAAGCTTCGCCGACCTCGTCGAACTTGTCGACGGCGTGCACCGTGCCATCCCGTTCTCGCTGCGCCGCTGGCGCAAGCGTGCGTTCTCGGCCGCGACCTGGGGCGAAATCGCCGCATTGCGCCGCGCCCTCGCCGCGGAGCAGTACGATCTCGTCATCGATTGCCAGGGCCTCATCAAGACCGCCTGGGTATCGACCTGGGCACGCGGGCCGTTGGTCGGGCTCGGCAATCGCACGGACGGCGCAGGCTATGAATGGCCTGTCCGGTTCTTCTACGATCGGCGCGTGCCCATTGCGCCTCGCACCCATGTGGTCGAACGCACGCGCCAGCTCGTTGCCGCAGCGATCGGCGCACCGGCCCCCGCGCCACAGGACGATATCGAATTCGGGCTGAACGCGTCACGTGCGGCCCGGGCGCTCGCCGAAGTCGGCTTGAACCTGCCGGTGCCTTACGTCGTGTTCGTGCATGCCACGTCGCGTGCGGACAAACAGTGGCCCGACGCGGCGTGGATCGAGCTCGGTCAGGCGCTCGTCGCACGCGGTGTCTCGCTCGTGCTGCCGTGGGGCAGCGAGGCCGAACGTGCCACGAGCGAGCGGCTCGCGAAGCCGTTCGGTGCGGCCGCGATCGTGCCGCCGCGGCTGTCGTTGCCCGCGGTGACCGGTCTGCTCGATGCAGCGGCGGCCACGGTCGGCGTGGATACGGGCTTGGTACATATCGCCGCAGCGCTGAAGCGCCCGACGATCGAACTGTACAATTTCGCCACCGCGTGGCGCACGGGCGGCTATTGGTCGCCCAACGTCGTCAATCTGGGCACGGCCGGCGCCGTGCCGACGCTCCAACAAGTCAAGACTGCGCTCGCCGGCTTCGGCCTGCTGTAGTCGAAGGCGCGAACGGCACCCATGAACGAATCGCAAATCATCGAAGTGGCATCGGCCGACTGGCAAGGGCGCAATCTGTCCATCGCGCGCGAAACGCTGCGCGCGGGGCTCGAAGCCGGCAAGGTGCTCTATTTTCCGAATCTGCGCTTCGCCATCGAAGGTGGCGAATCGGCACTGCTCGACCCCGCACTCGCCGACGCGAACCGCAAGAACATCAGCCTCGATCCCGCCGGCGGCGCGCTGCACGGCGTGCTCGGCGACACCGTCACGCAGTCGGCCGTCCGCGCGCTTGTCGCGCGCTATCAGCAGAACGCGCGCAGCCTC
>CBJMQH010000099.1:0-12977 GCA_966431825.1 uncultured Trinickia sp. | reverse complement strand
ATGGAGCCGAATGCCGCGCGAATACCGTGGCGCTCGAGGTAGGCAGAGACATCGATCCCCGCGGGGGGCGTGTCTTCATCACGCTGCTCGACGGTGGCGATAGTCACGAAGCGCGCTCGCGCGAGAACCGGCAGCGCATCGGCCAGCGCCCGGGCGGCTTCGCGGCCGCCGTCCCAGGCGACGAGCACGTTCTCGCCGCAGGGCGTGATCTTGCCGGCATGCGGGACGACGATGGCGGGGCGCCCGATGCTCATCACGACGTCCTCGATGAAGTGAGTCGCGACATGAGATGTCTTGTCCGAGGGGTCTTCCTGGCCGAGGACGACGAGATCGGCATGCCGTCCATGAAGAATGACCGTTTCGACGGACGGACCGGCCGGGGCGCGCCACTCGAACGGGCATCCCGCCTTCGCAGCCGCATCGGTGAACCGGGCCTTCGCAGCGGCGAGTGCTTTGGCGTGACGGGCCTCGTTGGCGCCGAGGTCGAGGCTTTCCTCGCCGGTGAAGAGCGGTCGGATGACCTCCTGGTTGACCACGTACAAGCCGACGAGGTGTGCCTCGTACGTCAGGGCGAGATCGGGGGCGAATGCGAGCCGCGCGTCGGCACGGCGGCTGTCGTCCAGATGCACGAGCAGAGTCTTGTAGGTCATGGCATAGGCTCCGAGGCGGCGACACCGACCGGCGTCGCCGCGTTTTTTAGTGGGACATGAGCACGGGTACGGTCATCGATTGGAGAATCGCGCGGGAGGCGCCGCCGATAACCAACTCGCGCCAGCGGGCATGGCCGTAGCAGCCCATGACGATCAGGTCTGCCCCCATGTCGGACGCGCGGGAAAGCAGGACGTCTGCAACGCTGGAGCCGGTGGTGGTCCCGATTTCATCGATATCGACGCGATTGCCGTGGCGGGCCACGACGCTGGCGATTTCGGCGCCGGGCAGGCGAAGAGGTGGGTATTCGCCGTCGAGCGCCCCGATCGTGACGATCGTCGTGCGCTCCGCACGCTTGATGAAAGGCTGCGCGTCGGCGAGCGCTCGCGTCGCTTCGCGCGAGGCATCCCAGGCGACGAGTACGCGCGCACCGACGGTATCGAACGATCCGGCATAGGGGACGACGAGGACGGGACGTCCGGCCGACAGCACGAGGTTTTCGAGGAACTGTCCGGCCACGAACGCCTCGGGGTCGCCCGCATTGGGCTGCCCGGCGACGACGAGATCGGCGAGCCGCGCCGCTTCGAGCACGCTCGCGCCGCCGTCGGCGCCGCCTCGCGAGAAGTGCACGGCGACGCCGCCCTGTGCAGCTTGCGCCCTGCAGCGCGCCTCCAGGGCGTCGGCGCGTTCGGCCGGCAGCCGGACCCGTTCGGCCAGATAGGCCGCCGAACCGGCAGCGAGAAAGATGGATCCGGCCTCCGGTTTGGCCACGCTCAGCAGCGCGTGCAGGTGCGCGTCGAACTGTCTTGCCACGCGCAATGCGACTTCGAGCCGCTGCCCGGCGGCCTCGCTGGTGTCCAGATGAACGAGGATGCTCTTGTAGCTCATCGTGTCGCTCCAGAAAAACATCGGGCGCGCGGCGCCACGGTTGGCCGGCTGCGCTTCGCCTTTTGCGCTTTCGAGTCTAGGGAACGGCTGCGGGCAGGGCTTGATGCAGGTCAATCGAACCGACGCGGGGGCGCGCGGCGGGCCCACCAGAGCAGGCACAACAATGCGCCGAGCATGCATGCGCGACGGGAGTCGTGGCGGGTTTGCGGTGGGCTTCGTCCGACGATCAGACTATGGACGGCGATCGCAACGGTGTTTGACGCATGTCAGAAGCGCGTTTGACCGCCGAGGCAGTATCGAGTCAAGGCTCGACGCAAGACGCGAAGGCCGGCTCTTTGGCCGCGGGGCGCGTTGTCGCATGGCAACCGGGAAGGAGGTCGCGATGAAGACGGACAAGCAGTTGCAGCAGGAAGTCGAGGACGAGCTGGCGTTCGATCAGGCCGTGAACGCGGCAGATATCGGCGTCGAGGTCAATGACCGTGTCGTCACCCTATCGGGCCATCCCGCGAGCTATGCGGAGAAGATCGCGGCCGAAAAAGCGGCGCAGCGCGTGGCGGGCGTGAAAGCCGTCGTCGTCGAAATGACAGTGCGGCTGCCGAGCGCGGACATCAGAACGGATGAAGACACGGCCAACGCCGTGCGCTCGATGCTGCGCTGGATGGTCGGACTGTCCGAAAACGACGTGAAAGTGCAGGTCGAGAAGGGTTGGGTCACGTTGAGCGGGCAGGTTCGCAGCGCGCATCTGAGCCACCTCGCAACGCGTACGGTCAGCCATATGCGCGGCGTGACCGGCGTGACGAATCTCATCGATGTCGAGGGCGGCCGCGCCGCGCACGACATCGCGGAGAAGATCAGCAAAGCCCTGCAACGCCATGCACAGCGCGAGGCCGAGCACATCGAAATCATCGTGCGCGACGGCACCGTAACGTTGCGGGGGAAGGTGGGTTCGTATGCCGAGCGTTCTGCTGCCCGGGGTGCGGCGTGGTCGGCGCCGGGCGTGCATGCGGTGATCGACGATCTCGACGTGGATTAGCGGCCGCCGGCCGCGCCCAAGCTTGGGGCGAGAAAATCATGGCATTGTCCGGGAGCGTCAGCGAGCACGATTGGACCGTCTCCGCCAAAACGCGGCCCGTGCCGGGCGGCTTCGAATGCCGCATCCGGGTCGAGCATGCGGGGGCGGGCACACCGTTCGCATATGAATTCAGGCACCACAAGACATTCGCGAGCGAGCGCGAAGGGGTGCTCGACGGCTTGCGCGAAGGCATGCTCTGGATCGAGCACAAGGTGGCGAAGACGTTCAACGTCTAGGCACCGTTCTTTCGTTCTTGCGAACCGCCCATGCGGGCCCGTTTCGGATCGCCCCTGCGGCGCTCGCCCCCGCGGTGCGCACCCTGCGTTCTACTGCGACGGCGCGTGCGGTGTGTGGGATTCGGCAGGATGGGGCGACGCCGGTGCCTCGGGGAGGTCGACCGATTCCAGATAGGTGGGTACGCAGACGCGCCAATGCAACTGCTCGGCGATACGTCGCCTCAGTGCATCGGCGGCGGCCGGCTCCCCGTGTGTCACGAAGGTTTGCGTGGGCGGTGCGGGCAACTTGCCGAGCCAGCTCAGGGTTTCGCTATAGTCGGCATGCGCGGACAACGAAGTGATCGATTCCACGTGTGCGCGGACACTCACATATTCGCCGTGGATCTTGATCGTCGGTGCATGCTGTTCGAGTGCGCTTCCCCGGGTGCCGGCAGCTTGATACCCGACGAGCGCGATCGTATTGCGGGTGTCCGATGCGAACGCTTTCAAATGGTGCAGCACACGCCCGCCCGTTGCCATGCCGCTGCCGGCGATGACGACCATGGGGCCGTGGCGAGCCGAAATCTCTTTCGACTGGTCGATCGTGCGCACCATCACGGCGGCCTTGTTGATCGCTTCGACTTCGGACAGCGTGAGGCGGTGTTCCTTCATATGGTGCCGATACAGCTCGGTCACGCTCACGGCCATCGGGCTGTCGAGGAACACAGGCACGTTCGCCATCCGACCGGCTGCCTTCAGAATCGAAATGTAGCGCAGGATCGCCTGCGCCCGTCCGACGGCAAAACTCGGAATGACCACCACGCCGCCGCGCTTGAACGTGCGCGTGAAAATGCCTTCGAGTTCGTCGAGCGGATTTTCGACGCCGTGCAGGCGATCGCCGTAGGTCGATTCGACCACGAGGTAGTCGGCCTGAGGCAGCGGCGCCGGCGCGCGCATGATCGGATCGTGCGCCCGGCCCAGATCGCCCGAGAAGGCGATGATCTTGCCGGCCGCATGAACGACGACGCTTGCTGCACCCAGAATGTGTCCGGCCGGGACGAACCGGAACGCCACACGGTTCGTGATGAAGGTCGGCACGTCGAACTCGCGTGGCACGAGCAGGCTCAACGCCGACAATGCGTCGTCGAGCGTATAGAGCGGCAGCGCCGGTGCGTGCTTCGAAAAGCCGTGACGGTTCGCGAAGTCGGCTTCTTCTTCCTGCAGCCGGGCCGCGTCGCGCAGCATGATCCCCGCCAGATCGCAGGTACCCGGGGTTGCATAGACGGCACCCTTGAAACCTTGGCGAGCGAGAACGGGCAGATACCCGGAGTGATCGATATGCGCGTGGGTGAGAATGACGGCGTCGATCGTCGCCGGATCGACAGGCAGCGGCGACCAGTTGCGCAGCCGCAGGTTCTTCGTGCCTTGAAAGAGGCCGCAGTCGATCAGGATCCGCTTGCCGGCCGTCTCCAGCAGATACTTCGAGCCCGTGACGGTTTCGGTTGCGCCAAGGAACGTCAGTTTCGTCATGCGTTTTCTTCGTGTGCGGTCAGACTGCGGCTTCCGATGCCTGATTCGCGCGCAGCGCGTCGACGAAGCGCATGAACGCGTTCAGCGAGCCGGCTACGCTTTGATACTTTTCGCGGCCGATCTGGCCGTCGAGCGTCACGAGCAGACCGGCGCCGCGTGCAAGTTCGAGGATCTCGTCTGCGTCGCCCGGGCGGGCATTGTTCAAGGCTTGGTTCGACATGGCGGCTCTCCGAAACGCTTGGTGGCGGGCGGGTGCCTTCCCTGGTGGCGCTGCCCGATGCGTGTATCCCATGTCTTTAGTATCGTCCGCGCAATATCCGTTCGAAATCAGCCGCCGCTGAACGTTTCGTAGGTCGTTGGGCGGCTTTGTCGGCAAACGCCTACAACGCGCGTTCGGTACGTCGGTTCATTCGGCTTCGCGGGCCTTGCGGTACCAGCCGGCGATCGATTCGCAAATCTCGTCGGCCGTCTCGGCGAACACGAACAGCGCCGCGTCCTCGGGTGCGATCATGCCCTCTTCGAGCAGAAAATCGATATCGAACGCGCGGCGCCAGAACCGCTCGCCCACGAGTACCACCGGCAGCGCGGCAATCTTGCCCGTCTGCAACAACGTAAGCACTTCGAACAGTTCGTCGCAGGTGCCGAAGCCGCCCGGAAAGAAGACGGCCGCTTTGGCACGTTCGAGCAGATGCAGCTTGCGAATAGCGAAATAGTGCAATTTGAAACAGAGATCCGGGCTGATGTAGGAATTCGGATACTGCTCGCGCGGCAAGGCGATGTTCAGGCCGATGCTGGGCGCGCCTGCCTCGAATGCGCCGCGATTCGCCGCCTCCATGATGCCGGGACCACCGCCGGTCACGATCGCCATGTGGGGCAGCGTGCCGCGCGCCGCGAAATGCCCGACACGTTCGGCAAACGTGCGTGCAACGGTGTAATAGACGCTCGACGCAGCCAGCCGCGCCGCTACTTGCGCCTGGCGGGCGCATTCGGCGTCGTCGGGATGGGCGTCGCGCCGGGCGCAGGCGGCTTCGAGCCGCCGCACCGCGGCGGCCGGCTCGATGAGGCGCGTGCTGCCGTAAACGACCACGGTGTGATCGATACCCTTGCTTTGCAGCGTTTCTTCGGTCTTCCAATAGTCGAGCTGCAGCCGCACCCCGCGCATTTCCGGTCGTAACAAAAGCGCGCGGTCTTCGTCGGCCTGCTGGTACGTTGGGCTTTCGATCAACTGCCGCACGCGCAGCGCGGCCTCGCGGGCGGCCGTGTCTTCTTCGACGCAGGGTTCTTCCGGGATGTGGGTCATGTACGCGCTTTGCATTCGAACGGGTCTCGTATCAGATCGTGCAACCGCATCGGCGCGCGGGGCTTGATCAGCGTCAACGCCCCGGCGGCTCAGCGCGCGATGCTTGTCGACGGGCGGCCCGCGACTCCGTTATGAGCGCGAGCGGGCCCTAACACACCGAGGAGCGCGACGACATGAAGTCCGATGAGCAATTGAAAGAGGACGTGGCCGAAGAACTGAAATGGGACCCGGCGATCGATGCAGCCGGCATCGAGATCGGCGTAACCGGCCATGTCGTGACGCTGCGCGGGCAGGTGCCGAGTTACGCGCAAAAGATCGCCGTTGAAAAGGCCGTCCAGCGAATCGACGGCGTGCGTGCGGTCGTGGTCGAACTCGATATCGGCAGCACCGAGCCCGAGGCGGGCGCCGACCGGTCGATCGCCGCGGCGGCACTTACCGTGCTCAACGCGACCGAGGGCGTGCCGCAAAACGCAGTCGACGTCACCGTCGAGCGCGGATGCGTGACGCTGGGCGGTACGCTCGAATGGGGCTTTCAGCGCCGCGCCGCGGAGCTGGCGGTCGGGCGTTTGCGCGGCGTCGTCGGTGTCGTGAACCGAATCGCCGTGCGCAGTGACGCCCAACCGGGCGAAGTCGAAGCCAAGATCGCGGCGGCGCTCAGACGCCGCGCCCGTGCCGATGCGAAGCGGCTCGATATCGACGTGAAGGACGGTGTCGTGACGTTGCGCGGCACCGTTGCATCGCTGGCGGAAAAGCGTGCGGCGCACGGTGTTGCATGGGCGACGCGCGGCGTTCGCGAGGTCGTCGATCTCTTGACGGTGGAGTGAGCGCCGCACGTGCGGCAAGGCGTCGAATCGATACGCGAGTTTGATGCCAGTCAAGCCGGGCCGTGCACGGCGCGCCTACACTGATCAAAAGGGTAGTCCTGCCCTGCGCCGCTTTGCCGCCTATGCAGAGCACCGTTCGTTGTCAATCAGAAGCCGAGGAGCGCATCGTGTATCGCAACATCATGTTGGCCGTCGACGGCAGCAAATCATCCAAACGTGCGATCGAGGAGGCCATCCGTATCGCGCGCATCGCCAATGCGCCGATTCATGCGGTCTATGTCATCGACAAATCGGCCCTTTTCAACTACGGCGGCTATTACGATCCGCAGGCGCTGATCGAAGCGCTGCGAAAGGACGGTCGCTCGGCGCTCGCACAGGTGCATGAAGCGCTTGGCGCGGCGGGCGTCGCCGGTGACGAGGAGATGGTCGAGACCGAAGGCATTGCCGACGATATCTCGACATGCCTTTTGCGTACGGCAGAAAAGATCAAAGCCGATGTCGTCGTCATGGGAACGCACGGGCGCCGCGGCGTGGCGCGACTCGTGATCGGCAGCGTGGCCGAGCGCTTCCTGCGCTTTGCGACGTGCCCCGTGATGCTCGTGCGGGCCGACGATACGGAAGGCGCCTGACGGTCCCGATTGGCAAGGCCCGGTCTGTTTCGACCGGGCCGCATGCGCAGGAACACGAAGGAGAACGAACAACCGCCGCCGCAATCCGAATGTCAGAAGGCGATTTGCAGCAGGTAGTCGAATGCAAGAACGGCGACGGAAGCGAACAACCCGAGCCCGAGATTGGTCAGACGATGCTCGAGGTCGGCATGTCGCGACAGCCAGGCGATGCCGAGAAACGCGAGTTCGGTGACAACCTGCACGACAAACAGCGCGAGCATGAGCCCGAAGTCGTAGCCCGTCTGTTTATAGTCGGTGAAGTCCGCGCCGAAGTTGGCCAGCCAATAGCCGACGCGATAGACCTCATACACGAACAACAGCAGCGGAAAGATGTAGCTCGCGACGTAGGTCGGAACCGTTGCGTGGCGAAGCTCTGGGCGGAACGGGTGGGACTGCTGCATGGCTCTTCTCCGGCGAAAACGGATTGCTCGGTGCAATGTACGCTAGCATGCCTCGCCCGGGTTGATTTGTATCAACGGCGTGTGCGCGCTACCGCGTAAAGTTGGACGCATCTCTCTTCGCTCGCGGCCGGCATGCGCCGGGCCTCCATCTCATGGAACAAAAGAGTGAACTGCTGAGTACGCTCGTTTCGATCGGCCTCATTGCGCTGATCGTTTTCCAGGTGCTGTCGATGCGTGCGCCGGCGCAAAGCATCGCCTACAGCGACTTCGAACGTCTTGTTGCGGCGCGCGAGGTCGACGATCTCGATGTCGGTCCCGCGCAAATCTCGGGCCATCTGCGTATGCCGGGCGCGGCAGCGCTGCTGCCCGCATCCGATGCGGCTGCCGTGAAGGCGCAAGGGGAGCCGTGGCGCTTCACGACGACGCGGATTGCCGACGACCGGCTCGCCGACAAGCTGGCGCTCGCCGGTATCCGCTTTCGCGGCGTGGAAGAGAACACATGGTTCGGCACGCTGTTCTCGTGGCTCGCGCCGATTATCGTGTTCCTCGTGTTCTGGACGTTGATGGCCAAGCGAGCCGGCGGTGCGATGCAGGACTTCACGGGTATCGGCAAGAGCAAGCCGCGCGTTTATATGCAGAAAGAGACCGGGATTACGTTCGACGATATCGCCGGCATCGACGAGGCGAAAGCCGAATTGCGCCAGATCGTGGCATTCCTGCGCGACGCGGAGCGCTACCGCCGGCTCGGCGGCAAAATTCCGAAAGGTGTGCTGATCGTCGGGGCACCGGGTACCGGCAAAACGTTGCTTGCGAAAGCGGTGGCGGGCGAGGCATCGGTGCCGTTCTTCTCGATCAGCGGCTCGGCGTTCGTCGAAATGTTCGTCGGCGTCGGCGCGGCGCGTGTGCGCGATCTGTTCGAGCAGGCTCAGCAGAAGGCGCCTTGTATCGTCTTCATCGACGAACTCGACGCGCTCGGCAAGGTGCGCGGCGCCGGCGTCACGTCGGGCAACGACGAGCGCGAGCAGACGCTCAATCAGTTGCTCGTCGAGATGGACGGGTTCCAGCCGAACTCCGGCGTCATCATCGTCGCGGCCACGAACCGCCCCGAGGTCCTCGATCCCGCGTTGCTTCGCCCCGGGCGGTTCGACCGTCACATCGCCATCGATCGGCCCGATCTCGTGGGCCGGCGCCAGATCTTGGCCGTTCATGTGAAGAACGTGAAGCTCGCGAGCGACGTCGATCTGGCCGAACTCGCACAGCGTACGCCCGGATTCGTCGGCGCGGATCTGGCCAACGTCGTCAACGAGGCCGCGCTGCATGCGGCGGAACTCGACAAGCCGGCCGTCGACATGACCGACTTCGACGAAGCGATCGACCGCGCGATGGCCGGCATGGAGCGCAAGAGCCGCGTCATGAACGCCCAGGAAAAGGTCATCATCGCCTATCACGAGGCGGGCCATGCGCTCGTGGCGGCGAGTCGCGCACATTGCGACCCGGTGAAGAAGGTGTCGATCATTCCACGCGGTGTGGCCGCGCTGGGGTACACGCAGCAGGTGCCGACCGAAGACCGCTACGTCCTGCGCAAGAGCGAGCTGCTCGACCGGCTCGATGCGTTGCTCGGCGGGCGCGTTGCCGAATCGATCGTTTTCGGCGACGTGTCGACGGGGGCCGAGAACGATCTCGATCGCGCCACCGATATGGCGCGCCACATGGTCGAGCGCTACGGCATGAGCGAGCGGCTCGGCCTTGCGACGTACCGTCCTGCGCCGTCGGCCGTCTATCTGGGCGGGGAAGTGAGCCCCCGCGCAAGCGAAAGTACGGCACAGCTCGTCGACGAGGAGGTGCGCCGCCTGCTTGCCGAGGCCCATGCACGTGTCGAAACGACACTGCTGGAGCGGCGTGCACCGCTCGAACGGATCGCCCGCCGCCTGCTCGAATGCGAAGTGCTCGATCACGACGCGCTCGTCAAGCTGATCGACGGCGGGCAATCGCAACCGGCTGCGCCGGCGACGGACTGCGTGGCCGAATCCGGGGCGGCGGCGCGTGCGATGCCCGAGGCCGCTCAGACGGATGCCGGCGTTACGCGATGAGTCCCAACTGCTGTGCAATCGTAGCGATGGCTGCCCCCAGCTCGGCGAATTCGCTCGTTTTGTCGAGAACGAACCATGCACCCAGGTCGAGGCAGGCTTGCTTCATCTGTGCGTACGCCGAATTGCTGAGCACGATCGCCGCGACGTGCGGCTGGTTCGCGCGCAACCACCGCAGAACCGACAACCCGCTCGTGCCGGACTTGAGCCGCAGATCGACGACGACCACATGCGGCTTCGTCCTCGCGATGGCGCTGACGGCCGCGGCGGGGTCGTCTGCCTCGCCGACGACCCCCGCACCCTCGACGGCGCGAACGAGAAGGCCCAGTCGTTCGCGGACGGGAGCGTAGTCTTCGACGAGGAAGACCTTGATGGCGTGGGCGGGCGGGTTCGAGTTCATGTAACGAAGTGTCTGCTACCGCCACGCAAAAGGAAATCAGCGATGTCCGGTATCGTTGTCGCAGCTTCCCGCATGCGCTGTAAGGCAACGCCTACAAGGCAAGGTCGCAAACGTTTGCCTGCGTGCGGGCACCGCTGGCGGGTGCCGGAAGGAGGGTCTAGACTGGGTTCATCTGGACCCCGAAAGGACGCAAGGTGGAAATGGAACCGCAATCGGGCCCGGATCGTACGCGCGCAGTACTGGCGAGCGTGTCGCCTGAGGCACGCTATCGAACGCTGGTCGATGCGGTTCGGGACTACGCGATCTTCTTGCTCGATGCCGACGGTATCGTGGCGACCTGGAATCCGGGGGCCGAGCGAATCAAGGGGTACCGCGCCGACGAGGTCGTCGGTCGGCATTTTTCGATGTTCTACCCCGAGGCGGCGCTCAAGCAGGGTTACCCGCAGGAAGCGCTCGATCGCGCCGCCCAACTCGGGCGCTGGGAAGATGAAGGCTGGCGCGTTCGCAAGGACGGATCGCAGTTTTGGGCCAATGCGGTCATTACGGCCCTGCGCGACGACGCCGGTACGCTGATCGGCTTCGCCAAGGTCACGCGAGACCTGACCGAGCGCCGCAATGCCGAGGAACGCTTGCAGCACAGCGAGGCGCAACTGCGGCTGTTGATGAACGCGGTCGAAGACGCGATCGTCATGCTCGATCAAGACGGCTACGTCACGAGCTGGAACGCCGGGGCGAGCAAGCTCGAAGGGTTCGATGCATCCGAGATCATCGGACAACACGTCTCGCGTTTCTATCCGATGGAAGATATCGCCGCGAGGCGGCCCGAGGCCGAGCTGGCCGCGGCCGCCACACGGGGCCGCATGGAAAGCGAAGCATGGCGTTTGCGCAAGGACGGCTCGCGCTTCTGGGCGAACATCGTCATCACGGCAGTCTATGGCGATGACGGCCGGCTGCACGGGTACGCGTCGGTCACGCGCGATATGACCGGGCGCGACCGGCTGCGCCAACTCGAATATGCGAGCGAACTCGCGGCGCGTGTCGAAGCGACGCGTGAAGACGAGAAAAAGCGCATCGCGCGCGAATTGCACGACGACCTCGGTCAGCAACTGACGGCGCTCAAGATGGACGTGGCCACGCTGATCGCCGAGGAAGCGGCGCTGCGGGACGAAGCGGCATTGTTGCGGCATGCTGCCGTGATGCGCGACGCGGTCGATCGCGCCATCGCTTCGGTCAGGCGTCTTGCGGCCGGGCTGCGGCCTGCCGTGCTGGACGACCTCGGCCTTATGCCTGCGCTCGAATGGCTCGTCGACGATTTCGGGCAGCGCTCGGGCTTGCGCGCCGTCGTCACGGGCGATGCTGCCGCCACGCAGTTCAACGACGCGGCGGCGACCGCGTTCTTTCGCATCGTTCAGGAAGGCTTGTCGAACGTCGGCCGCCACGCGCGCGAAGCGAGCACGGTTGTTGTCGATCTGTCGTGCAGTGCCTCGATGTGCGACCTTGTCATCCGCGACGACGGCGCACCCAGTGCGCCGGCCGAGCCGGCATTAATGAGCGCACCGCGGGCGTCGGGATTGGCCGGCATCCGCGACCGTGTGCGCAGGCTTGGCGGCACGGTCGCGATCGGGCCTGAGCGCGAACGTGGGTTCGCGATCCGTCTGTCCGTTCCGCGCGCATCGGTCGAGTGAGGCTTGCGTTGCGGCAGCCGTGGCTGGCGGGCTGCGCGTTGCGATCGGTGTCGGCCCTTATGTGCGATGCTCGGCTGCATCGACGGCGGCGCCGGCAGCGGCCGCGCGGGCGCTCGGCGCGAGGTCCATCGCTTCATCGGGCGCGAGATCGCGCTCGCCGCATTGCGCAAGGATCGCTGCGCGCACCTGTGCGCGCAGCGTGGCGATGGCGCGCAGGTCGGTGCCTTGCGGCATGAACGAGGGCAGAACGGTCACGGTGACTGCTGCGCGCCGCGGCAGCCTGTCGCCGTCGCGCAGCACCGCGCGCGTGCCCCGCAACGCGATCGGGACGACAGGTCGTTGGGCGAGGCAGGCCGCGCGAAACGCGCCCAGATGGAATGCGCGCAGACCGGCTTCGCGCACGAATGTGCCTTCCGGGAAGAACAACAACGTCTCGGTTCGTGCCGCCGCGACGAGCGAGGCTTCGTCTTCGATGCTCTCGCGATAGTCGAAACGGGCCACGAAGCGCGCACCGAGTGCCCGCAGGAGACTGCCTACGAACGGCTCGGTCGAGAGCTCGCGCTTGGCGACGAAATGAACAGGCCGTCTCAGCCGAGCCATCAGAACGATGACGTCGATATAGCTCGTATGATTCACGGCGAGAACAGCGGACGGCCCGTCGGCGGACAACGGCGCGCCGACGAGGTCGACGTTCAATCCGGTAGCTTTGAGGAAGAGACGACACGCGTCGGAGGCGATGCGCCAGTTCCGCGCCGTGTCGCGGCTGGGCGCGATTCGACACCAGACCCAGGGTGCAAGGCAGGCGACGAGTGCCCAGGCGCGCAGTCCGAACAGCACACCGCCCGCGCGTGCGACCGCGCGTCGTACGAGTGCCGGCATGCTGCGCGTCGCCACTTCGCCAAGCTGACGCCATCCCGCATGCGGTGCGTGAAGCGTATCCCCGGCCTGTTCGGCGGCATGAAACTGATCGAGCAACGCGGCGTGGCGGATCTTGCCGTTCGGTGTTCTCGGAATGCTGTGAGGCGCCACGAGCACGATGCGCTCGGCAGGTGTGCCGAAGCAATCGATTGTCGCTGCATTGATCTGCGCAACGAGGCGCTCGCGTGCATCGTCGGCGCGCGCGCTCGTTTCGGCAAAAACAACGAGTCGCTGCGTGCCGCTTCGCGTATCGAGGTCACCGCAAACCGCGGCTCCGCCCGGCGTGATGTCCGCCAGACGACCGATCGCAGCCTCCAGTTCGTAGGGGAAGAAATGGCGAC
>CBJMQH010000098.1:0-13080 GCA_966431825.1 uncultured Trinickia sp. | reverse complement strand
CACGGCCGGCGGCGCGCTTGTCTACGGCGCGATTCGTGCCGTGGTCGGGCTGCGGCTCGAACAAGAGGAAGCGTTCGCGGGTGCCGATCTGTCGATCCACAGCATCAGCGCGACACCCGAACGCGAGACGGTCGCCTGAATGTGAAAGAAGCCGCGTTGCGGGGCAACGCGGCTTCTCTCAGCGACGAACACGACACGCGGTGGTCACCGCGAACGTCAGCGCTCCTATCGATTCATGCCCCGCCGTTTCAGGCAACGGCCACTTTCGGCGCCGGCCGTTGCCGGTACAGCGAAAGCGTGGCGAGCAGCCCGCACAGGGCGGCGAAGCTGAGCCAATAGCCGGGCGCAGCCTTGTCCCCCGTCGTTTCGATGAGGTAGGTCGAGATCGCGGGGGTGAAGCCGCCGAAAATCGCCGTCGCGAGGCTATAGGCCAACGAAAATCCTGCCACTCGCACGTTCGCCGGCATCACCTCGGTCAGTGCCGCGACCATCGCGCCGTTGTACATCCCGAAGAAGAACGACAGCCAGAGCAGCACCAGCAGCATGCGGGCGAAGCTCGGCGCCGCGGCCAACCCGGCCAGCGCAGGGTAAGCGGTCAGAATCGTGAGCACGGTCACGCCGATCAGCACCGGGCGGCGGCCGATTCGATCGGACACCATGCCGCCGATCGGCAGCCAGATGAAATTCGACACAGCCACGCACAGCGTCACCAGCAGGCTGTCGGCCGTCGACAGCTTCAAGACTGTCTTGCCGAACGTCGGCGTGTAGACGGTGATCAGATAGAAGCTCGTCGTGGTCATTGCCACGAGCAGCATACCGGCGATCACGACACGCCAGTTCGCCAGCATGACGCGAAGCACCTCGCGCGCGTTCGGGCGGTGCTGCTTGACCTTGAACTCCTCGGTCTCGGCGAGCGAGCGGCGCAGCAGGAACAGCAGCGGAACGATCGCGCAGCCGACAAAGAACGGAATGCGCCACCCCCATTGGCCGATCGCGTGCGGCGTCAGATTGCCGTTGATCCAGTAACCCAGTGCAGCGGCAAGCACGATCGACACCTGCTGGCTAGCAGACTGCCAGCTCGTGAAAAATCCCTTGCGGCCCGGCGTCGCCATCTCGGCGAGATAGACCGACACGCCGCCGAGTTCGGCACCGGCCGAGAACCCTTGCAACAGCCGACCGACGAGAACGAGTGCGGGTGCGAGCATGCCGATCGTCGCATAGCCGGGCACGCAGGCAATGAGAATCGTGCCGCTTGCCATGATCGAGAGCGTCACGATCAAGCCCTTACGGCGCCCGACCTCATCGATATAGGCACCGAGGATGATGGCGCCGAGCGGGCGCATCAGAAAACCTGCGCCGAAAACGGCGAACGTCAGCATGAGCGAGGCGAACTGGCTGCTCGACGGGAAGAACACCTTCGAGATCTGCGTCGCGTAAAAGCCGAACAGGAAGAAATCGAATTGCTCGAGGAAGTTGCCGCTCGTCACGCGCAGGACTGCGCCGATCTTCGAGGTGCGCGTGCTCTGCTGCGATGAATGAATGGAGGGGGTCATCTGAAACGTCTCCGTGTATGTCGATGTCGCGGCGAGGACACAGGCACGTGCGCCGCGAGCGTGGAGCCCTGAAGGTAGCGCCGCCGACCCTTCTCACCGCTTTCGCGACCGCCTCGATTCCTTAGGGGAAAACCCCATATTCGTCGGCTACCCCCGCACAGGCCGGGCCGCGCAGCGTCGCCTCGACACGGATCCACTTTGACTCCAACACAATGCCACTTGAATACCAATCTAAGACCTCCTAAGATTCGCCCGTGGCCGCTCGCAGGTCATGTCCGGTCTCACGCAGTCCCTCTTGTGCAGCTTCCTTGAACGACCCGCTTTGCAAACGGTGCCGCCGCTGCGGCGCCGTATCACCGCATTTCTTTGAGGAGCCCGTATGAATCGAATCACGCGTGTCCTTAGTACCGGTTTGCTCGTCGCTGCGGCAGGATCGCCATGTATCGCCACCGCTCAGGCGGCCGCGGGCACGACCACGGCGGCACTCGCAACGTCGAATTCGGCCCAACCTTCCGCGCTCGCGGCGATGCTTTCGCAGAACCTGGCGCTGCACTACGCAATCGACAACAATCACGCAGCGGCGGCCGGGGTTCCCTGTGCCGCCCTGGGCGCCGATTGGGCAAGCTGCGCGACAGGGCGGCTCACCCTCGTCAATCGCGGCCAGCAAGCCATTGCCGACGGCGGTTGGAAACTGTATTTGCACAGCATTCGGCGCATCTTCCGGATCGAGAACCCTGGATTTGCGCTGCGCCACCTGACCGGCGATCTGTACGAACTGACGCCGCAGCCGGGTGCGCTTCGGCTTGCGCCGGGCGCGCGCCTCGAACTGCCCTTCGTGGCCGAGTATTGGTTCCTGCGCTATAGCGACCTGCTGCCGCGCCCCTATGTCGTCGTCGCGGGTGCGAGGCCCGCAGTGCTCCAATACAACGACACCGATGACGAGACGCGCTATGTCGAATCGCTGCCTGCCGACGCGCAGAACAATTCGCGCGGCAACGCACCGACCGTCGACGCGCAACCGGCGTCCACGCGCGTGCTGCCGGCCGTCAAGCGCGAGCGCGCGCAGGGCGGCACCCTTGCCCTGCACGGCGTCGAGCTGCGGCTGCCCGACTTGTCTTACGCGCAGGTTGCCGCCCTGCGCGAGCACGCGCGCACGATCGGACTCGGCGACTCGGACACGCGCGTTGTCGGCATCGTTGCGCCGCAACGGCTGCCGGCCGATATCGCCGTCTCCGGCGGCTATCGGCTCGCGATCGGTCCGCGCGGTGCATTCATCGAGGGATACGATGCCGCGGGCGTTTACTACGGCGTGCAGACGATCCTTTCGCTCGTGCCTGCCGGCGGTGGGCGCATCCCGCAGATGATCGTCGAAGATGCACCGCGGTTCACTCACCGCGGCATGCACGTCGACCTCGCACGCAACTTCAAGCATCCGGATACGTTACGGCGCCTCATCGATCAAATGAGCGCTTACAAGCTCAATCGCCTGCATCTGCACTTGTCCGACGACGAAGGCTGGCGCATCGAGATCCCGGGGCTGCCCGAACTCACTGAGGTCGGCGCGCGCCGCTGCCACGATCCGAGCGAAACGCATTGTCTGCTGCCGCAACTCGCCTCCGGTCCCGACAACCGTTCGGGCGGCGGCTATCTGACACGCGAGGACTACATCGCCCTCGTGCGCTACGCCGCCGACCATTTCGTCCAAGTGATCCCCGAAATCGACATGCCTGCCCATTCGCGCGCAGCGGTCGTATCGATGGAAGCGCGCTACCGGCGGCTGCACGCCCAAGGCCGCGAACAGGAGGCGATGCAATACCGTCTGCTCGATCCGCAGGACGCGACGCAGCTGACGACGGTCCAGTTCTACGACCGCCGCAGCGACGTCAATCCCTGCATGCCGGGCACGCTGACCTTCGCCGCCAAGGTGATTCGTGAAATTGCCGCCATGCACGCGGCCGCGCAAGTGCCGCTTCCGATCTGGCATTTCGGCGGCGACGAGGCGAAGAACATTCTGCTCGGAGCGGGCTTCCAACCGCTCAATGGCACGGACCCGGGCAAGGGCCGCGTCGATCTCGCCGTGCAGGACAAGCCATGGGCACGATCGCCCGTGTGCCAGGCGCTGTTGCAACGCGGAGAGATCAAGTCGATCGACGAGCTGCCGACGCGCCTCGCCAAGCAAGTGAGCGCCGTGGTCGCCGCAAACGGTATCGGCACGATGGCTGCATGGCAGGATGGGCTCAAGAACGCAAGTGGCCCACAGGACTTCAGCACACGCAACGTGATGGTGTCGCTATGGGACACGGTGTTCTGGGGCGCCGCGGATTCGGCGCGCGACTATAGCGCAAAGGGTTACCAGACGGTCCTTGCGCTGCCGGACTACCTCTACTTCGATTTCCCCTACACGCTCGATCCGCACGAGCGCGGCTATTACTGGGGATCGCATGCGACCGACGAGTACAAGGTGTTCTCGTTCGCACCCGAGAACCTGCCGCAAAACGCCGAGGTGTTCGGCGATCGCGACGGCATAGCCTTCGAGGCAACGGGCACGGGCGCGGCACCGCGCATCGAAGGCATTCAGGGGCAGGCTTGGGGCGAAGTGATGCGCAACGATCGCTTCCTCGAGTACATGGTCTATCCGCGGCTCCTGGCGCTTGCCGAACGCGCCTGGCACAGGGCCGATTGGGAGCTGCCCTACACAGCGGGCGTGCGCTACAAGCTCGGCGACACGCATCACGTCGACATGAACGCCCTCGATCGAGATTGGGCCGGGTTCGCGACCGTGCTGAAAGCACGCGAGCTCGCGAAACTACGGCGCGCCGGCATCGGGTACCGGGAGCCTACTTTCACGGTGAACGGACTATGACAGCGACCCGCTCCAAATAGGCAACTTTCGGGCGCCCGGAGCCAGTCGCGTCCGGCGCTCGCTTCGCACGCGAAGACCGCACGCGTCGTGTAAGCTTACCTCCAGCCGCAATCCGCGCCGCTCACCCGGGCGGCGCACTACCGGAGGTGACCCGATGCAGGATCGAGACGGCAGCGCGAGGGCAATTCATGCGCCCGATGGCCGTAGCCAATGCATGCCGATCACACGGCAAGACCGCGAAAAGCTCAACGGTCAGCGAGGCAAAGTGATTTGGTTCACGGGGCTCTCGGGCGCCGGCAAATCCACGCTGGCCAATGCGCTCGAAGTCGCGCTGCACAAGCGCGGGCACCATACGTACCTGCTCGACGGCGACACGCTGCGCCAAGGGCTGAACGGCGATCTTCGATTCAGCGAAGCCGACCGCAATGAAAACATCCGGCGCACCACCGAGGTAGCCAAGCTGATGATGGATGCGGGGCTGATCGTCATTACGGCATTGATCTCGCCGTTCAGACAAGGGCGGGAAACGGCGCGCGCAGTGATCGGTAGCGAAGACTTCGTCGAAGTCTACGTGAGCACGTCGCTCGACGTATGCGAACGGCGCGACCCCAAAGGCCTCTACAAGAAGGCGCGCTCGGGCGCCCTACCCGACTTCACGGGTATCGGCAGTCCGTATGAAGCCCCCGAATCGCCCGACATCGAACTCGACGCGGGTGCACTGCCCGTCGACGAAAGCGTGGCACGGCTGCTCGATATGCTCAACGTAATTCAGCCGTCCCGAACAAGCATGCGCTAAGTTCTGCTAACGACCGCACGACTAGGTCCGGCGATCATCGCGTCGCGCACGCATCTTGTGCGAACAGTGCCTCGATCCGCTCGCGCGACGGCCGCTCGACTATGCCCTTCTCCGTGATCAACGCCGTCACGAGTTCGGCCGGCGTCACGTCGAACGCAGGATTGCGAACCAGGACCCCCTGCGCAGCCCATTGACATTCCCGATATCCCGTCACCTCTTCGGCCGCACGCTCCTCGATCGGAATGGCCGCGCCATCGGGCACCGAGCGATCGATCGTCGACAACGGACAGGCGACATAGAACGGAATACGGTGGCGGTGCGCGGCAAGCGCGACCATATAGGTCCCGATTTTGTTGGCCACATCGCCGTTGCCGGCTACCCGGTCCGTTCCGACGATCACGGCATCGACTTCGCCCCGGCTCATCATGAAGCCGGCCATGTTATCCGTGATCAACGTGACGGGAATCCCCTCCTGCACCATCTCCCACGCCGTGAGCCGTGCGCCCTGCAGGAACGGACGCGTTTCGTCGGCGATCACCGTGATCCGCTTGCCCGCGTCGCGCGCCGAGCGGATCACGCCGAGCGCCGTGCCGTGGCCCGCGGTCGCGAGTGCCCCGGCATTGCAATGCGTCAACACGCGGCTGCCGTCCGCCAATAATGCGGCGCCGTGCGCGCCCATCGCCCGGTTGATGCGGATGTCCTCCGCGGTGATCTCGTGAGCCAGCGCCAATAGCATCTCGGCGATTTCGGGCGCCGCCAACGCGGCGATACGATTGCGATGCTCGCGCATGCGCTCGAGTGCCCAGAACAGGTTCACAGCGGTTGGCCGGCTTGCCGCGAGCACGCGAAAGCCCTCTTCCATCGCGCGGTCGAACTGCTCGCGTGCGGCGCCGGCCTGGCGCTGCGCCTCGAGCGCGACACCGTACGCAGCGGCGCAGCCGATCGCGGGCGCTCCGCGCACGACCATCGTGCGAATGCCTTCGGCGACCGCGGCCGCGCTGTCGTAAGCGACATACTCGATTCGTGCCGGCAGCACGCGTTGATCGATCATCTCGAGCCGGCCGTCGCGCCAGCGCAGCGTCTGGACCGTGGGCGCATCAACGTCGTCTATCATCGTTCATACCCTTGCGTTGCAGGAGATCATCCGGCTCGGTGCCGACGCGCAGTCACCGATCGCGCGCGCCGCGTCGGCCATAGTGCTTGAATTTCTCGCTGACCTCGCGCATCTCGTCGTCGGTCAGGCAGCGCGGCGTGCCGATCTGCAAGGCGCGCCAGTATTGTTCGCTCAGCGCTTCGACTTCGATTGCAACGGCCAGCGCGTCGTCGAGATCCTCGCCGACGGCGATCATGCCGTGATTCGCCAGCAGGCACGCCCGACGTCCGTCGAGTGCCACGAGTGCGTAGTCCGACAACTGCTGCGTGCCGAACAACGCGTAGGGCGCGCAGCGGATCGTGTTTCCGCCCGCCACGGCGATCATGTAATGGAACGGCGGAATCTCCATGCCGAGGCACGCCAGCGTGGTGGCGAACGGAGAATGGACATGCACGACAGCACCTACTTCGGGCCGGGCGTTCAGGATATCGAAGTGAAAGCGCCATTCGGTCGATGGGCGGCCTGCGCTCGTCACATCGCCCAAGCCGTTGATCGTCACGAGGCGCTCGGGCGAAAGCAGCTGCGCGGGTACACCCGACGGCGTAATCAGAAGCCCGTCGCCCATGCGCGCGCCGACGTTCCCCGAGGCGCCCCGGTTGAGCCCCAGGGCGACGAGCCGACGCGAGACGTCGACGATTTTGCGGCGCACCGCCGCTTCCACCGAGCCCGACGAATCGGTCGGCTCGCTCGAATCTCCGGTGACAGCCGGCAAAGCTTGGGACATATCGGCGACTCCCTCCATGACTCAACGCGCGAGTCTGCGCGCGGCAACGGCGCTCAAACGCTCGACCATACCCGGGTCCCACGCCTCGCGTGCCGTGAGGATCGCATGCTCGAGCGCCGTGCGGCATGAACAGGCGTGCGCATGCGAGTCGGCACCCGCACGAGGGGCCACCGCTTTCACGAGATTGCGAGCGTTCTGTGCATTCGAGGTCAGCACCTTGACGATCTGTTCGACGGTGACATCGTCGTGCTGAGGGTGCCAGCAATCGTAGTCCGTGACCATCGCCACCGTCGCGTAACAGAGCTCGGCCTCGCGCGCCAGTTTCGCTTCAGGCATGTTCGTCATGCCGATCACGTCGCAATTCCAACTGCGGTAGAGCGCCGACTCGGCCAACGTCGAAAATTGCGGCCCCTCCATGACGAGGTAGGTCCCGCCGCGCACCGCGTCGATCCCGATCGCAGCCGCCGCCGCTTCGATATGGTCGCCGAGCCGTGTGCAAGTTGGGCGTGCCATCGAAACGTGGGCCACGAGGCCGGTATCGAAGAAGCTCTTGCTGCGGGCAAACGTGCGATCGACGAACTGGTCGACGATCACGAACGTGCCCGGGCGCAAGTGCTCGCGCAACGAACCGACCGCGGACACCGAAATCACATCGGTCACGCCCACGCGCTTGAGCGCATCGATATTCGCGCGAAAGTTGATCTGGCTCGGCGGGATGCGGTGCCCGCGGCCATGCCTGGGCAGGAACACCATCGGCTGCCCGTCGAGCGTGCCGGTCAACAGTTCGTCAGACGGCGTGCCGAACGGCGAAGCCACTTTGACCCACTGCGCGTCGCGCAGGCCGTCGATGTCGTAGACCCCGCTGCCGCCGATGATGCCGATCACTGCGCGCTGCCGCGTCTCGTCCATAGGGTGGTTCCTCGTGATCCGGCCGAATGCCGGTTATCTTTAAGTTTGCGTGAAACGACTACACCTGACGCACGATGTGCCTCAAGGGACCATGGGCAGTCGCATAGCGGCCCAAAAACCAGTACCACAGGTAAAGCCGCCGCTTCAACGGCAACTCGCGGTCGAACAGGAATTGCCGCGCGAAATACGCGCTTGCGGCGAGGCTGTTCGCCGGAACGCGCTCGCGGTACGTGCGCGGCTGGAACGGATTCGGCTGCCGCCCGCGCAGCGCATCGACGAGCCGTCGCGCCGACTCGCGGCGGCCCGGCGCGAGCGCGATGAAGGTCGGGTCATCATCGAACCGTCCGCGTTTCAAGTAGGTCGCGTCGGGCTTCGCTTTGCCAATCCGAAAATGCAGGTGTTCAAAGACGACGTCGTCGAGGTACCGCGTTCGATCGAAGCCTGCATGCCGCAACCGCTGGAAAATGTCGAAGATGTGTACATCGATGAACGCACCGCGATAAGCAGCCGGGTAAGGATCGACGAGCAAGTCGCAGGTACGGCGGGAGAGAATCGGGAATGTACTGAGCCCGCGCTTCTTGTTCAAATCGTTGCCGTAGGCGAGGTAAATGCGGTCGGGAAACTCGGCATCCACCTGCAAGAGCCGCTCGTCCCAATTCGGCGTACGCACGACCATGTCGTCATTGGCCAGCACGATGATGTCACCTCTGGCCCGCGCAAGGCACGCCGTGTTGTAGCGCCCCATCGACTGTGCCGGGCCGATGATCCGCTCTACCGCAATCTCGTTGCTGTCGAGGTCATGGCTCGCGACATCGTCGTCGTCCGCGTACAGCACGACTTCTACCCGGTCGGGCTGCGACACCGTCTCGGCGATGCTGGCAAAAAGGCGCCTCGCCAACGCCGGGCGACCTCGCGTGGGCAGCAGCAGGGAAATGCGTGGCGTACTCATCGGCTCGACGGCACAACGCAAGCCCACGCACCGCGCGCGACGCGGCAAACAGTCAAGCGCAACACGCATGCCGTCGGCACGGTCAGGCCGATGCTTTCCATACTTCGCCTCCGTATGTCACGTCCGGCCGGTGGCCATACCCGTCCGTCAAAGCCCAGAAATCGAACATGTCGTGCGGAAAGCCGCGTTCGTGCTCGAACGCCTCGGCCATCTGCGTGTAACGCGCGTGCGCCGCGCGGTAACGGTCCGCCCAATGTGCGATGTGCTCGCGCAGTGCCCCCGTCCAGTCGCCACGCGCGATGTCGAGCTGATACGTGCACGCAGCAATCTTCGAATCGTCACGCGTGCCCAGCGAGACGGTTGCCCGGCCGCAGCGCAAGGCGGCAACGATCCGCATCAACGATAGCCAACGCCAGTCGCGGCGCTGCGGCATATTCAACACCATCTTGACCGAGCGGTTCAATGCATCGCGCGCCTTGCGCGACACGAACTTCTTCGGGAACGCCACCGACAATTCGCTGCGTTTGAGCTTCGCGTACAAGTCGGCGCGATAGTCAGTCATCACGCCCGTAAATAATAAGTCGCCTGCCGGCGGCAGCGCCAACTGCGCTTCGCCAATGGGTTCGAGCCGTGGGAAAGGAATCGCTCTCACGGCGACGCCGGGCAGCATCTCCGACATGTTCCTCAGTTCGGGCAAATCGCCCAGCACGAGCATGCACCGGATGTAAGGCAGGCAGTCGAACAGGCTCACGATTCGCCTGACCTGCACCGTCGGATGCATGTAGTCGTTATCGCTCCAGAGCGGATCGCCATGGATGAATATTTCGCCGCGCTCGAAGTCGAGATGCTCCGTCATGATCACCGCGACGCGCTTGTTCGTCGCGCGACAGAACCCAATCAACACGTCCCGCGTTTCGGGCGAGAAATTTTCGATGACGACGTTCAACGCGCTGAGGCTCGGCCTGCGTCCGACTGTGACCGGATAGCCGTGCTGCGTCAACGCCGCGACGAAGAAATCCACTTGGTCGCTGATGCCGTAGAACGGGTGGTTATATATCCACAAATGAATTGAGGGTTTGCCTGGCATATCTGCGCAGCCATCCTTTCCGCTTCGGCGGGTTCGAAGTCACGAATGCAAGCACCATCTCGCGCACCTCGGCAACGGAGCCGCCCGAGAACAGGCACCGGTAGCCGTTCGACATCGCCTTGTCGATCTTGAAGGCGCCGTCGCGCTGCAAAATCGCGTAGAACGTCGCATCGACATGAACAATGTTGAAACCATGCAAGCCTTCCACGACCAGATCTGTCTTCGGCTCGCGCTTCTGCGTGCTCGGCCGTCCGCGCCGCCGCATGACCTCGGCGCGCAGTTGCCGCAGTACTTCGTCGACGCCGTTGCCCGTAAAGCATGGCGAATAGCCGCCCGCGCGAATCCGTTGCGGCTCGAATGCCCCTTCGCTCTGTCGAATCGCGTAGTACCGGCCCGCATAGCGAATGACGTTGAAGCCATGCACCCCCTGACGCATCAACTCGATGTTCTGGTCTGCGCTCGGTGCCGAGGCGGCCGCCGCGCTCGACCGGCGCGCCCGGCGCAAGAGCCTCAGCAGGCTCGCGGCGGTACTATGCAGCGCGGGGTGAGGCGCAAGCAAGGTCGACACGCGCGTGACGAGCCAGTGGCGGCCGACGTCAGCCTGCGCTGCCTCACCGCATGAAAGGTACTTTCCGCGCAACGCGGGCAGGGTCTCGGCGAACGTCAGCGGCTGGGCGTCCAGATCGTAGTACTGAGCAAGGGGCGACCAGTCGTTCATGGCCATGCGCGGATTGCCGAATACGTGCACGAATGCACCGGCATATTCGAACACCGAGCTATGGCCCGTGTAAATTCGCCTCATCGGGCGCGTGGTGCTTTCGAACACGGCTGCCCACCGATGGCCCGTGAGCGTCCGGTCGGTCAGTGCCGACGCGACAGGGCTCGCCTGTACAACTGGCGCATGCGCCTGCGCTCGTGCGCTGCGGGCATGCAGTTCCGTCACCGCGCCCCAGAACCGGTCGCTGAACGCCTCGCCGGAAAACGCGCGCGCGGCATGCGCGCGGCAGCGCGCACTGAGTGCCCCGTACGCGAGCGGTGCGTCCACTAATGCGAGTATGCGCTCGACGAGTTGCGATTCGAGCCCGGCCGACAGCGCCGGCGCGTCTTGGTACGATTCGACGAGCACGCCCGTCTCGGGGTCCGCATGGACAAGTGCGTCGCGCACCCCTCGCAGCACGATACCTGTCTCTTCGTCGGTCACGTAGGTCGACGTTCCGATCGTGTCGGTCACGACCGGCACCGCCCCGGCCGTCATCGCCTGCATGATCGAAACCGAATGCAGCGACAGGCTCGGCAGCAGAAAGAAGTGAGCGCTGGCCAGCAACGCCCGCAGTTCGTGGTGCGAAAGATAGTCCTGAATCCAATGCACGCTGCGACCGGACTCGGCGGCAAGAAAAGCGAGATCGACACCGTGCGCCTGCAGCGACGCATCGTCCGGCTTTGCACAGCGCAACCATAACGTCCCATCGCGGCCGGTTCTCCGGTAGGCCTGCCAAAATCGAAGGACATGATGGCCGCCGCGCAGGAAGAAATTGCGCACGTCCTGATGTGCCGAGTTCGTGAAAACGAATCGGGGTCGCGAAAGCGGCGGCTGCACCGATGCCGTCGTAGCGAGCCGCATTGTTGCGGCCAGACCGATCGGTGAAGCATGCAACCGACGATCGATCTCGGCGTCCGAGAAGAACCGGCTCAAGTTCGCGAGCGTTTCGGGAATATGGGAAAAGATGCCCAGGCAAAGCGGGTGCGCGAGAATCCGCCGATAGTGCTCGCGCAGCTCGGCGTTCTGCGCGAATCCCTCGCTATTACCCTGCCCCGCGAACGGAAGAAATACCGGTGCGAACGATTCGCAATGGAACACGAATGGCCGTGTGAGCGATGGAAAAGGCGCGGTGTGGTGCAACTCGACGTCGCCCGCCAGTGCCTGCGTGAGCACACGGTTCACAGGTCCGATGTGCGCTTCGTACACCCGCGCGACTGCCGCCTCGGGTCGGGTGTCGTTCGCGTCGGATTCCCGATCCACCGCTTCGAGCAATGCATCGCGCAGTGTATCGTCGCCATCGAACGCTTCGTACAACTTGACGTTATCCCAGGCATGTAACTGCACGTCCTGCGGCGCATGATCGATGAGCGCGCGATAGAGCGGGTGCAAGCCGTTGAGCGGGATGTAATGGCTCAGGCTCCACGGAACGGCGACGCTTATCGGTGCGGTTCTCACGTTCTCCCCCTTAGCACGCGCGTAACGAGCCGCGTGAAGCGTACCGGCCAGCTCGCCTCAAGTGCCTCCATCTGCGCGCCGAGCACCGCACCACGATGCGCCAACGCGGCTTGCCGCGCTTGAAGCGGACCGATGAGCGCCGCCTGCTCGCCAAGTTGCGCGCTCCGTGTTTCAAGCGAAGCGAGCCTGCCATCGTGCCCGGCCAGCCCGTCGTCATGCGCGGCGAGCCGGTTCTTGAGCGCCGACGCATCGTCTTGATCTTGCGCAAGCCGGTCCTCGTATGTGGCAAGCCGGCTCTCGTAGGTCGCGAACCGGTTCTCCAGCGACGCCACACGCGCTTGCAATGCGCCGAGGAGTTCAACCGTACGCTCGCCGAGCGCCGTGGCCGCGCGCAGGGCTCGCCGCCCCGTTTCGCCCCCGTCGATCTGAAGTTTCAGATCGGGGAGCGACGCGGAGACTGCCACGTCCTCCAAAGCGAAACGCTCCAGCAAGGCTTCCGGGCCGACCGTCAAGTCCACGGCACCGAGCGTTTGCCGCAAGCCGAAATACAGCCCGCGAAAAGCGATCAGATTGAAACCGCTATAGGTGCCGACGATGCTCGCACCCGTGCTGTCCTGCCAGTATCGATGGAAGCCATCGAGCGCCTCACCGCGCTGCAACGCCTCGCCCAACTGGACCAATGCTTGCCCTCGCGCAGCCAGATCCGCCCGCCCCACAAGCAACAAGGATTTAAGCTCGCCGACCGAACGCGCAGCCGGCAACTGCGCGCGTTCGGCTGCGCTCAGTTGATCGAGCGACACGGCCCCGGCCGTGCGCGGAATGGCATAGATC
>CBJMQH010000097.1:0-13118 GCA_966431825.1 uncultured Trinickia sp. | reverse complement strand
GGTCGAGGGGTTATGCAGTTTACGTCCACAAGCAGTCCACAGGATCGCGGCGCCCAGTCTCGCAAACGCTCAGCCCGGATGAACGGCGCCGGCCATGCCTCGGCTCACCCAATGGGTTCGCGTCGATTCATGCCGATAAAGGCCACGACGCAATTCGTCATTCTCGAAGCAGCAATCGCCACGCAGACGGCGCGCTAATCGCTTTCCGGTGCCGCTGTCGGGATTTCCTCACAAGCGCCATTTACGCTGGCGGGAGCAATTGTAACGACGCGTAAAAACGATGCATCCCGTTCATAAAATTGCTGGCAGCGTGCACAGCGACGCCCCCCAAACCGCCCGCCCGGCAAGGCCAGCGGAGATCCGGCGGGTCATGATTCATACCGATCGTCATAAATAACGCGTTACAACTCGACATAGTTGCCCATACGAATCTCACGCACACTGCATTCCAACAAAAACGCAGTGCCACCACCCGCTTGGGAGATCATCATGGAAAACGCAGTCGTCAAAAGCAGCAACCGCATTCACCCGCTCGTCGCTACGGCCGCCGGGGCCGTCATCATCGCCAGCGCTGTCGGCGTAGCTGCCATGACGGGCTTGCTGCCCAAAGCACACGGTAACGATGCCCCGGCCGCACAATCGCTCGCCCAGGCGGCATCGACGCCTGCCGTCGTGGCCCAGGCCGCACCGGCACCGACCATCGCTCAGCAAGCGCCTGTCGCTGCCATGCCGCCGCGCACGCACCACTACGTTGCGCCCCGCCCGGCACGTGCCGAACCGGCCTACGACCAGCCGCGCCAAGTCGCGTACGACCGTACGGCCGGCACCGTGGAGTCGATCACGCCGGTGACGCAGCAAGCGCAAAGCACCGGGCTCGGTGCCGTGGGCGGCGCTGTTGCAGGTGGACTGCTCGGTAACCAGTTCGGACGCGGCAACGGTCGCACGGTCGCTACCGTCGTCGGCGCGCTGGGCGGCGGGCTCGCCGGCAATGTCGCCGAGCAGCGACTGCGCAGCACGACGGACTACGAGGTGCGCGTGCGCATGTCCGACGGGTCGGTTCGCACGATCACCTATCAGCACCAACCCGAAGTGGCAGTGGGACAACGCGTGCACGTCGAAGGCAACGAAATCAGCGGTGCTGCGTAATACACTCACACTGCTTGACCCGCAGCGCCATAACATGACGCGCGTTCAAGCGCTCAAGTCGTAGATTCGGGGAAACATCATGCTCATGAAACAGACCCTTGCCGGTGCCGCGCTCTGTGCGGCCATCGGACTCGTCGGGGCCACGGCCCAAGCAGCCGACGTCAATGTCGGTATCAATATCGGTACGCCGGCACCCGTAGTCGTCGCGCCCGCGCCGGTCGTCGTGGCACCGGGCTGGTACGACGACCGCTACTGGGACGGTCACCGTTACTGGGAGCGCGACGAATGGGAAGAACACCATCACCACGGACACGGTCCGGGCTTCTGTCCGCCGGGCCACGCCAAGAAAGGCGAATGCTGAATGACACAAAGGCCGGCCGGCGAACCAGTACACTACGGGTCCTGCCACCCTTAAACCTGTGTGCCCAGCCGGCCCCAATATCATGGAATACCGTGTCAGCTACGAGCACAGCCTCGCGACGGACCCCGAGAACTTCATCGTCTTCGTTCCGGCCCAATTGATCTCCGACGTCCCGGCCAATGTGCCGCGCGCCCTGGTGCCCGAAGTCATCGAGCGGCTGATCCTCGAGCGCTCGCCTTCGATCGGCAAAATCCGCCACCTTCGCCTGCTCTGACCGGCCGGCGTTCCAGCACCTGCCTTGTGCACGTGCGCAAGGAGGGTTGCTGCGTTTCTATCCCCCGCCTATCCCCTGCCGCTTGCCCGCCCTTATTCATGATCGTGCCGCGCGTAATGACGCGCGGCCGGTCAATGCATTTGCCGCTTGAGTTCCGACAGTTCGGAATGCAGCGAGGTCACGGCCTGTTTGACGTTGGAATCCAGTCCATTGGCGCTTTGGCACGCGCGTTTCGCGCGGTCGCCCATGCTTTCGAGATCGTCGACGCACTGGCGCATCCGCCCCTGATCCTGCGAAGACATCACCGACTTCGCCGATTCGCACTGCTTATCGAGTTGCTCGACGCAGTCGACGAGATCCTGCGGAATGGATTGGCCGGAGTGGCACGCGCGCGATGCTTCGCTGATCGTCTGCTGTAGGTGACTGAAGCGTTTCTGAATTTCGCTGGCTTGCAGCATGATGAACTCCTTGTCGAACGTTCGTCCATGTGACAAGGCGCGGCCGGCTCGGGGCCAGCCGCCCTTGCCGTCATTCGCGAGAAGGCGAATGGCCTTCCTAGTGTAGGCGATGCGCGCACACGCGATGCCGCGTTTTGGCGTGCCCCCAACGCGTTCAATGGCCCCCTGTCGGCGCTGCGTTCGACGGGGCGGGCGTTCTTAGCATGAGCGCGAGCGGAATGCAGGCAAAAAGGGCCACGGCGAGCACATAGAACGTTTCGGAGAACGTGATGACGAGCGCCTGCTGCTGGATCTGCTGCGCGAGCTGTCCGAGCGCGCGCATCTTGGCGTAGGCCATATCGCCGGTCTGCGCGAACCAGTTGGCTGCGCTCGCTGCAATGCGATCCTGGCCGAGCACCGAATTGGCTGTAATCGATTCGCGCAGCGCTGCCGTATGAAACGTATTGCGCCGATCGATCAAGGTGCCGACGATGGCGAGCCCCACCGAGCCGCCCAAATTACGGGCCATGTTGTAAAGCCCGGCTGCGTCGGGCGAGTCTTCGCGCGAGACGGCGGCCATCGATGCCTGGTTCAGCGGCATCATCGCGAGCATCTGCCCGACGCCGCGCAGGAACTGCGACCAGAAGAAATCGTGTCCGACGCTTTGCGCGGTCAGCTCGATGTCGAGCAGACAGCTGAATGCGAACGCCAAAAGCCCCGATATGACAAGGACCCGAAAATCGACCTTGCCGAGCAGCCGGGGCAGGATCGGCATCATGAGAAACGAGGGCACGCCCGAGACGAGCATGATCGCGCCCGACTGCTGCGCGTTGTAGCCCGACACGATGCTGAGAAACTGCGGCACGAGATACGACACGCAATAAAGCCCCGCGCCCACCGCCGACACGATGATGATCACACTCGCGTATTGCGGATTGGAAAGCAGCGACAGACGCAGGATCGGCCTTTTCGCCACGAATTGCGACACCGCAATAAGAATGAATCCGAGGGCCGTCAGTGCGCTGAAGAACACGATTTCGTGGGACTCGAACCACTGTTGCCGCTGGCCTTCCTCGAGCACGAGCGTGAGCGAGCTCAGGCCGACGGACAGCCCCACGATACCGATCCAGTCCGCGTTGATGAAGTCGTGCCAGTGCGGCTTGTCCGAAGGCAGACCTGCGACGAGCAGCGCAATGAGCAGCGCGCACACAGGCAGATTCAGGAAGAAGCACCAGGCCCACGAAACATTCTCTGCGAGCCATCCGCCGACCACGGGGCCGAGCAGCGGCCCAAGCAGCACGATGAGCCCGAAGATCGTCATGCCGGCGGGCAACTGAGCGCGCGGCAGTCGGGTACGAATGATCGTTTGAGCCGTCGGGATCATCGCGCCGCCCGTGAACCCTTGCCCGATCCGGCCCACGACCATCATCGGCAGCGAATGCGACAGACCGCACATCATCGAAAACGCAATGAACAGCGTGGCATTCACGAGCAGGAAGTTGCGCAAACCGAACACGCGCGTGAGCCACGCCGCGAGCGGAATCATGACGATTTCCGACATCAGGTAGCCCGTCGAAATCCACGTGCCCTCCGTGCCCGTCGCGCCGATTTCGCCCTGAATCTGCGGCAGCGCCGAGTTCGTGATCGAGATGTCGAGCGTGGCCATCAGCGCACCGAGCGAGCCGGCCGCCACCGCGATCCAATCGGCGGCACTGGCGCGCTGTGCCGGTGCCGGCTCGGGCCCCCTTGCCGCTGATGGCGCGTGCTCAGCCATGCGCGTTCTCGCGGGCGATCTGCGCATCGTTGGCACGCGCGCTTTGCGTGTCCACCTCCACCGTCACCGAGAGCCCCGGCAGCAGCACGGCGCGTGTCTGCGGGCCGGTGTCGATGCGGATCCGGACCGGCACGCGCTGCACGATCTTCGTGAAGTTGCCGGTGGCGTTCTCGGGCGGCAGCAGCGCGAACTGTGCACCGGTGCCCGGCGCGAAGCTCTCGACGACGCCATGCAACGCCACGCCGCGCAACGCATCGACGTGCAAGGTCGCCTGCTGCCCGGCGCGCATCCGGCCGACCTGCGTTTCCTTGAAATTCGCGACGAGGTAGACATCGTGCGTAGGCACCACCGTCATGACCCGCGTGCCCGGTTGCAGAAACTGGCCGACGCGCACGGTGCGGTCGCCGATGTGGCCCGCAAGCGGACTCTTGAGCGACGTGTCCTGCAAGTCGACCAGTGCGCTTTGCAGGCTCGCGCGCGCTGCTTCCCGTTGCGCGCGCGCTTGCGCTATTTCGGCTTCTGTCGTGGCGATCTGCGCTTGCGCCGATTTCAGCGCAGCCGCATTGGCCGCGAGCGTTGCGACCGCCTGATCGCGCGTGCTCGTGAGCGAGGCGAGCCGCTCGGCCGTCTCGGCGCCGGCGGCCGTGAGCGGCGCATATCGGCGTACGTCGTCGCCCGCGTGCTGAGCCGCCACACGCGCAACCTGTTGCTGTGCCTGAGCCTGCGCGACGTTCGCGCGCTGCTGTTCTAGCTGGGCCAATGCGCGCTGCAAGTCGGCCTCGCGCGCATCGACCGTCGCCCGTGCCTGTTCGGCCGCAGCCCGGTATTGGCGATCGTCGAGCTTCAATAGCGGCGCACCGGCTGCCACCGTCTGATTGTCCCCGACTTCGACGGCCGTCACATAACCGCTGACCTTCGGTGCGATCGTTACTGCGTCGGCTTGAAGATACGCGTCGTCAGTCGTCTCGATGAAGCGGCCGACGAGCCACCAGTGGCCGAGCCATCCGGCGGCCGCGAGGACAGCGGCCACGGCGAGCGCGATCAAAACCGGCCTGCGGTTCGGGCGCCGCGGACCCGGCGTGTCGGCCGGTTTTTGTGCCGCGGTGCCGGGGCGTGCGGTTTCGAGCGTCGTGGACATGAGAAGAAGCCGAGAGTACTGATCTGAGTGGCGATGAATTTATTTCGATTGGAATAAATGTGTCAAGTGGTATATTTTTGGCCGCAAGATCAGGAAAGGAATCGGCGGTCATGACTGAAACGAAGCGTCCGCGCCGTCCGGCCGGGGCCGGTTACGCCCGCGGCGACGAAACGCGGCGGCGCATCATCGACGCTGCGGTGGAAGTGTTCGGCGAGCGTGGCTTCGAAGCCGCGTCCACACGCGAGATTGCCGCGCGCGCGGGCGTCAATGCGCCTGCGCTGCAGTACTACTTCGAGAACAAGGAAGGCGTTTATCGCGCGTGTGTCGAATTTTTCGCCGAGGAATCGCTGGCTTTTTTCCAACCGGTGATGGCGCAGGCGCAGGCGGCCCTCGATCGCGGCGCCGATGTCGATGCGCTGATCGATGCGTTTATCGCGATGCTCGAGGCGATGGCCGACAAGCTGCTGAGTGCACCGGCATCGCAGGCGCGGCGCCTTTTCTTCGTGCGCGAGCAGACCGGGAACGAGCCGCCGATCGGCACGCAGATCCTGCAGGAGCGGCTGCGCTCGCCGCTGAACCGCGTCGGCGTCGCTCTGGTTTCCGCTATTTGCGGCACGTCGGCCGACGATCCGCGTACGCGCGTACGCATGATGAGTCTTTACGGCCAACTGATGTTCTTCCACATCGCACCGCGTTCGGCCTTGCACGTGCTCGGCTGGCGCGAGATCGACGCGCAGAAGGGCGAGCTCATCAAGGAGACCGTTCGCACCCAGGCGCGTGCCCTGCTTCAAATGTGGCACGCGGAAAGCACGGCGGGCACGGGGCGCCGATAACGTCGGCGACGCGGCTGCACTGCGCGCTCGCCTGGACGGCAGTTCGGATACCATGCGTTTGTCTCCGGCAGCTCAGCCTGTCCGGCCTGCCCGCGAGGGCAATTTTTTCGCCCTGAAATGCTGATTGCCCTTATCGTCGTGGCCGGCCTGTGGGCCGGACTCCAGAATGCGCTCGCCGGCGGCGGCTCTTTCGTCACGTTGCCCGCGCTGATCGTCTCCGGCATGACACCGCTCGCCGCCAATATCACGTCGACCGTCGCCCTGTTCCCCGGCCAGGTCATGTCGGGCGTCGCGGGCAGGCGGCTCGTGTGCGGCGCGAACCGATTGCCGTTTTCGGTACTGTTCGGCGTCAGCGTGGTCGGCGGCGCATTAGGCGGCATTTTGCTGCTCGTCACGCCGTCATCGGTCTTCGCCCGGCTCGTTCCCTGGCTCGTGCTGTTCGCAACCGCCGTATTCGCCTGGGGGAGTTTCTTTCGCCGTACAAAGGAATCAACGACGCATCTTTCACCGCCGGTCGCTGCGTTCGTTCAATTTCTGATTGCCATTTACGGCGGTTATTTCGGTGGTGGAATCGGCTTTCTCATGATGGCGGCCCTGACCATGGCGGGGCTGCCCACGCGCAATGCCGGTGCAACGAAGAACGCGCTTGCCGGCGTCATGAATGCAGCCGCCGTCGCGATCTTCGTGACCTCCTCGCTGCTGCATTGGCGCGAGGCGATCGCGCTTGGCCTCGGCGCGATCGTCGGCGGGCTTGCCGGTGTATGGGCGCTCCATCGCGTCAACGAACGCGTGCTGCGTGTCGTCATCGTCTGCATCGGTGTGGCACTCACGATCGGCCTTTTCCTCAAACCGATCAGCTGAGCGGCGACTTTCCGGTCCGATCGGGCCATAGGCGGTACCGCGACGGCGGCGCCGCGATAGGACACGCGGATCGAACGCAACGGATGCGACTTCGGAACGAAGTCGTCCAGCTTGCGCATGGAAAACAAACTCTCGGTGAATGTGTCGGCGCCGCGCATGATCTCCAGGGGCAAGTGGGGGCCTTTCATCAACGAATCAGGGGCCTTCCGCGATGACATCACCGCCTGTACTTCAGCAGCCTGTTAAGCGCGTGTTTTCGCGCCCTTATTGATCGAATCCGATTGCCTGCCGCAATCAGGGAATCATTGACGCCGCAGCGGGTAGTCAAGCGCGATCCGGCCCTGTGATCCAACGGCCAGAAACCCCCGACGCAGGATACGTCTCCCGCTCGTCGTATTCGGCCAATTAATTTGCACTACGAATATTCGGGTGAGTGAGTGAAGAGAGCGTTGTGTAGAGGTCGAAGCCAGATAGGGATGCGGCACGCGCGACCGATATCGGTTTCATTCGTCGGACTGCTCGAAACTTCGCGGGTCGGCAGACCGTGTAGCGAGCGAGTGCAAGAATCCGCCGCATCATTCAGACAGTCGGAGGATCTTGAACGTGCGCGCGAATTCGGGCGTGGAGACGACGGCCGCGATGGCTCGGGGCGGCACATCGGCCGCCATGGGGGATTCTGCCGGATCGGCATCGGTGTCCACTGCGCCGACGTCCCTCCCGGTGCGGGCCGAGCTTGCGGCGCTGGACCGTTTCGGCGGCTGGGCCGCGGAGAGTCGGACATGCCACGTGGTGCTGCAGGGGGCCCTCACCGAGGAGACCGTGCGGGCCGCACGACGGCATTTCCGGCCCGGTGGGTCGGTCGCGGAGTTGCGCGCATGTGCCGGGCAGCGCGCCGTGCGTCTGCACGACATTGCGCCGGCCGATGTCCCTGAGGCCGCGCAGCGGTTCCGCGACGCCGCGGATGTGCTGCTCGTGCCCGACGCGCGTGCATTCGACCGGTTGAACAGAATCGAGACCGACGTCGACAAGACGGCGATCCGGGGTGACTTCCTCGATGTCTGGGCACACCATGCGGGCAACGCGAGCGCTGACGCACTGCTGTTCGATCCTCAGAACATGGAGGCCAGCGTCCGCGAGCGCGTGCAGCAATATGCCGGTGCTTCGCCGGTCGAGGTCGACCGGGTCTTTACGACGGCAGCAGCCGGATTGCGGCCGGGCTTCATCGAGGTCTTGAGCGCGGTGCGGCCCGAAGCGACGGTGCGCTTCGTTTCTTCCGGGCTGCATCATTTCACATCGCAACTTGTCGCCGGTCTGACGCCGGCAGCCGCGGCCCCCGCGCTTGAAACGCCGCCGCTTCAGGCACGGGTCGAGACGGTAGCCAACACAATGGGCAAGGACCCGCAAACCGGGCTCATGACGGGCACGCTCACGAACGTGCCGTTCATCGATGGGGCGCAGAAGGCGAGGCTCGTCGACGAACAGCTGGCCGCATTGCCGGCGGGCGCGCTCGGCGTGGTGATCGGCGATGGCGAAAACGACATCGACATGTTGAACTTGGCGGCCTCGCGCGGTGCAGTCGCGATCGCGCTGCGCCCGACCTACGATACGCGCCGGCTCCACCCGTTGGTAGCGGTCGTCCGGCACAGCGAATATGACGTCGTCATCAATGTGTTCATGCATCGTAACGACGTGATCCGCCCGGGTGCGCTGCTGCTGAATCAGGCGCGCGCATTGGCGATGAGTACGCCGCGCGAAGACCCCGATCGGAAAATGTTGCTGACCCTGATCGAGTATGCCGATACGCTTCGCGCAACCAGGCGCCGGACGAAGCCCGCACCGAGTTCGGTCGTGCCGGCAGTATTCCTCGACGCGTTGCCGAGCCTCGCGCAGGTCGAGGAGGACTTGCGGCAGCTGTTGCGCGAATGGAGATCGGTGAAGGCGGTACGGCGTCCGGACGGTCGAGCTTCAGGGAAGCGCAGGCTTTCCGACGACGCCAAGCCGCAGGCGCGCGGCAGCACTGCGCGACCCCGAGAGGTCCGTTGGCAGGCGATTGTCGACCGCGCGTCTACCATCCGGCTGTATCACGACCTAGAATACGGCGGACATACGGCGCAATAGCCGCATCGCACGGCCGGAACGACACGCTACCGACGTTTCACAGCCATCGGCGCTGTGATCGAACGCTCCTTTTCATCGACGACCGCAGGCGACGCAACGTGGCGTGCAAGACGCTGCACGGGCGAAAGACTGCCGGTTGTCACATTCTTGTGGGGAGTCATGTCACGACACTTCATCGGGTCGATGTCGTCGCTCTGGCAGGCGGCCGACGAGCAGGACTGGGGCGATGCGCTGTTCTCGCTCGCGCGGGAATACGGCTTCGAGCGGACGCTGTTCGCCGTGGTGCCGAACCCGGCGATGCGCTTTGCCGATGCGTATGTGCGCACGAACATCGCCGACGACTGGTGCCGGCTGTACGAAGCCGAGGGCTTCGTCGACATCGATCCGCGCGTCGCGCACTGCCTGACGCAGACATGCCCGCTCGTCTGGTCGGGGGCGCTCTTTGCCACGGCGCCGCAGCGACGGCTGCACGATGCGGCGAAACGCTATGGGCTCGACTGCGGCGTGGTCTTGCCGATTCATGGACCCAAGGGCGAGGCCGGCATGTTGTGTCTTTGTGCGTCCGAGACAACGCTCGATGCGCTCAATCGCCATTTGGAATGTCAGCTGCCGACGCTTTCGTTATTGCGCGACGTGGCTTTCGATACGGCACACCCTTTCTTTGCCGATTACGCGGACGCTTTCATTCCGCGGCTCACACCGCGCGAATGCGAGTGTCTGAAATGGATTGCGCACGGCAAATCGACTTGGGATATTGCGCAGATCGTGGGTTGCTCGGAGGCCACGGTCAATTTCCATATGACCAACATCCGCTCGAAGTTCGGCGTGAGCTCGCGCAGCGCAGCCGCTATCAAGGCCGTGAGGATGGGTTTGATCGATATCGATTGAAGCGCAATCGTTTTGTGGGGCCTCGCCCATTGACTTTCCCAACGGGCGAGGATTAACATTTCGCCACGGCAAAGGGACAGACCCATAGCCGCCAATCTCTTGAGGGAGCCTCATGAGCACTGCAGGTCAAATGCGCTTCGATGCGCTAGTTTTCATCGGTCGTTTTCAGCCGTTTCATCGTGGTCATGTCGAAGTGCTTCGGCGTGCCTTGAGCCTTGCATCGCGCGTTTGCGTGCTGATCGGCTCGACGGACCGGCCCCGTACGATCAAAGATCCGTTTTCATTCGACGAGCGCCGCGAAATGATCGCGTCGGTCTTGGCCGACGAAGAACGCGCGCGCGTCATGATCGCGCCGGTTCAGGATTCGATGTACAACGACGGCGACTGGGTACGTTGGGTACAAGACGCCGTCGCGGAGCAACTGGGCGATACCGCCGGCGAGAAAATCGGCATCATCGGTCACGAAAAAGACGGCACGTCCTATTACCTGCGCATGTTCCCTCAGTGGGAGCGCGTCGAGGTCGATGCCGCCGAAGATATTTCGGCCACCGAGGTTCGCGAGCAGTTCTTCGCCGAGCGCAGCAACAGTTTCGTTTCGTGGGCCTTGCCCGCATCGGTTTTCGCGTGGCTCGAGCGGTTCCGCACGCAACCGGCGTTCGCGCAACTGAAGGCCGAGGCCGAGTTCATCGCCGCGTACAAGAAGTCGTGGTCCGCTGCGCCGTATCCGGTCACGTTCGTGACCGTCGATGCGCTCGTCGTGCACTCGGGCCATCTGCTGCTCGTGCGCCGTCGCAGTGAACCGGGCCGTGGGCTCTGGGCGCTGCCGGGCGGCTTCGTGAATCAGGACGAGCGGCTGGAAGCGGCTTGCATTCGGGAATTGCGTGAAGAGACGGGCCTGAAGTTGCCCGAGCCCGTGATTCGCGGTTCGTTGAAGGACCGCCAGGTGTTCGACCACCCACAGCGTTCGCTGCGCGGGCGCACGATCACCCACGTGTTCCTGTTCAACTTTCCTGTTGGCGAGCTGCCGCGCGTCAAAGGCGGGGACGACGCCGACAAGGCGCGATGGGTCCCGCTGAACGAGTTCGCGAAAATGCGCGAAGTGATGTTCGAAGACCACTTCGATATTGCCTATCACTTTCTGGGCAAACTTTGATTCTTTCACCCGCCGGGATAGACCCGGCGGCAATCGACCGGCACAGAGGAGCTCTTGCCATGCAAACGAACGCCTTCCCCAGCCTCGCATCGATCCTGTCGAATCCGATTCTCAATACGGATTCCTATAAGGCTTCGCACTATCTGCAATACCCGAGCGAAGCGACGGCGATGTTCTCGTACGTCGAATCGCGCGGCGGCCGTTATGACCGGACCGTCTTTTTCGGTCTGCAAATGTTGTTGAAGGAATACCTGTGCCGGCCGATCACCGATGCGATGATCGACGAAGCGAAGGTCTTTTTCGCCGCCCACGGCGAGCCGTTCAACGAGGCCGGATGGCGTTATATCGTGACCCAATACGGCGGCTATCTGCCCGTGCGGATTCGCGCCGTGCCCGAAGGTTCGGTGGTGCCGACGCACAACGTGCTGATGACGGTCGAATGCGACGATCCGAAGGTCTTCTGGCTTGCGTCGTACCTCGAAACGATGTTGCTGCGCGTCTGGTACCCGGTGACCGTGGCCACGCAGAGCTGGCACCTGCGCCAGACGATTCGCCGCTACCTCGAGAAGACGAGCGACGATCTTTCGCAGCTGCCGTTCAAGCTCCACGATTTCGGCGCACGGGGCGTATCGAGCACGGAGTCGTCGGCGATCGGCGGTGCGGCCCACCTCGTAAGCTTCATGGGTTCCGACACGGTGCTTGGCGTCGTGGCGGCGAACCGCTACTACAACGAGCCGATGGCTGCTTTTTCGGTGCCGGCCGCCGAGCACAGCACGATCACGTCGTGGGGCCGCGAGCGCGAGGCCGACGCCTACCGCAACATGCTGCGTCAGTTCGGGCGCGAAGGCGGGATCGTCTCGGTCGTATCGGACTCCTACGATCTGTTCGCCGCGCTCGAGATGTGGGGCACTTCGCTGAAGCAGGCGGTGATCGACTCGGGCGCGACCGTCGTGATTCGTCCCGACTCGGGCGATCCGCGCGACATCGTGTTGCGGACGGTACGGGCACTCGATGCATCGTTCGGCTCGACGCTGAACGGTAAGCGGCGCCGTGTGCTTAACCATGTGCGCGTGATTCAGGGCGACGGCATCAATGCGCTCTCGATCGAGGCGATCCTCTCGTCGCTCGACGAAGCCGGTTATGCCGCCGACAACCTCGTGTTCGGCATGGGCGGTGCTCTTTTGCAGCAGATCAATCGCGATACGCAGCGCTTCGCGATGAAGTGCTCGGCGATTCGGCTTGGCGAACAGTGGGAAGGCGTTTGCAAGGACCCGGTCACCGATGCCGGCAAGCGCTCGAAGAAGGGCCGCCTCACGCTGCTGCGCAACCGTACGAGCGGTGAATACCGGACGGCCGAGCTGCCGCTCGTATGGGACGATCGGCGTGTCGAAGGCGACTGGGAAGAGGCGCTTCGGACCGTGTTCGATACGGGCCGGTTGCTCGTGGACGATACGTTCGCCGACGTGCGTGCGCGTGCGCACGCGGGTGAAGCTTGATGCGCGCGGGTGCTGGCGAGCGATGATTCCGCTTGTACCGATCGACGAGGCTGGCGACAGCCTCGCGCTGATTGCGCAGAGCCGTGTGTTCGATCGGCTCTCCGAACGATTCGAGGCGGCTGACCGGGGCGCGTTCGATGCGCTCGCGGCTGATGCACGGCGGCTGGTCGTGGCGGGAGGCGGTGAGCTGATAATTGCGCTGCACGTCTGATTGCGCGGCGCGGCTGGCGCGTCAGACGTAGTTGGGGCGCGCTTGGTGACGTGAACGCGGCGCCGGGCGGTGATGGTGAGCGGGCGGGATGCGGCGGCATTGGCGGACGAGGTGGCCGCGATGCCAGACATGACGGCATACGACGCGCGCATGCGCCTGCGCGGTTTGCGGCGCAAGGCCGGCAGCGGCCGCCGAGGCGGCCAGGACAACCAATGACAGGAACTTGCGCACGAGACTCCTCCAGAAGGTGCCCGGTCATTTTACGGGGAGTCGTGTGGTCTGTCAGGCGTTGAGGGCGCGATTCCTAGGGTGATCACACACCGTCTGTCTGGACATTAGGACGGTCCGCAGCACGGGAGCGGAAATATCTATACATAGATAATACCGAATCACATCACCTTGGCGAACGTTTTATCGATTTCCGTCGA
>CBJMQH010000096.1:0-13155 GCA_966431825.1 uncultured Trinickia sp. | reverse complement strand
GCCGCCGCGTGTACCGTCGCGTCGCCGTTGCCCCCGATGACCCCACCGGCCGCACCTTGCGCCGTCGTGCCCGCTACGTTCGTGATCTGCCCCGTCGCGGACAACGACAGTCCGTCGGCGCTTTGAGAAACGATACGTCCCGCAGCGTTTTGTACGTTGGCAGCCGATACCGTCAGCGCACCGCCGGCTTCCACTCGCCCCGCCGTATTGTCGATATCGCCTGTAGATGTGACAGTGAGCGCCTTACCCGACGTGATCGAGCCCGAACCATCGGCTACGCGCGCAGCCGTAATCGTCGCCTGCCCGTTCGTTGCGATGCTGCCGGCGCCGTTATCGAGTACACCGGTCACAATGCTGAGCGCCCCCGTACCGGCCTGCGTGATCTGTCCGCCCGCGTTCGTGAGACTGCCCGTTCGCAGCGTGGCTGTCTGCGCGTTCGTTGCGAACGTGCCGCCGCTATTGTCGAAACCGTTCGTCGTGCTGATCGTCGTCGCGCCCACCCCGGTTTGCGAGAGCGTACCGTTTCGATTCGACACGCTGTCCGCCGTCACGCCGACCTGCGCGGCACTCATCGCACCGTGATCGTTTGTCAGCACCCCGGCGGCACTGACGATCAGGCCGCCGCCTGCCTGCAGCGTGCCGCGCGTCGCGTCGATATTGCCCGTGTCGCCTCCCGCGCCCGTTGCACTCAGCGATGCGTTGCCTTTCGCGAGCGTCTGCGCTCGCGCCATGCTAAGGCTGCTGCCCGACACCGCAAGGTCGCCGCCCGCCAATAGCTGCCCGGTCGCGCTGACGGCGCCGGCGCCCGTCACGGCAAGGCTGCCGGTGCCGGTCACGTTACCGTTCGAATCGATACCCGCCCCGAGCGCCCCGGTCGACGCAATACCGGCGCCCGTCAACGCCGTATTACCGAGTGCGGCGACCGTGCCGCTGTTGGTTAGTTGTCCTCGGCTGTTCAGCGCCGCGTTCTGCTTCGAATAGACGGAGCCCGTATTCGACAAGTCGCCGGCAGCCGAGACCGTTACGTTGCCGCTCGCGCTCGTCGTACCCGACAGCGTGACCTTGCCCTGGCTGCTTAGCAGAAGGTCGCCAGTCTGCGCGGCGATCGTGCCGGCGGAATTCACACCAACGCCGGCTTCGGTCCCGACGAGCTGGATCTTGCCTGCGTACATGCCGCCGAGCTGGGCGACGTCGATCGCTACGCCGGGAGCGTTGCCGTCCGCACCGAGCGATTGCGCGCTCAGATCGCTGTGGCGCACGTCGTTGTTGCCGGCCACGACATTGAGCGCTTGTCCCGCCCAGACCTTGCCGTTGATCGCGACGCTGCGCGCAATCAGATCGACCTGATCGACGTTGCTGCCGTTCAGCCCTGCCGAGCCGATCTGGATCTGGCCGCCCGTGACATGGAACGCGTCGAGGCTGCCGGTGCCGCCGAATACCGGCGTGCCCGTCGTCAGAATGCCGCGACTCGTATTGATGAACCCGCAGCCGTTACAGAAGATGCCGGCAGGATTAGCGATGACGACTTCCGCCCGCGCACCCGCCACTTCGGTGTAGCCGAGCAACTGGCTCGCATTGCCGCCTACGACCTGATTGATGATCACGCGCGCCGTACCCGATGCGAGATTCGGGTTGCCGCCGACGTAACCGGCCTGCTGCGTGAGTACGTTGCCCTGCGAGTTGTTGAGGATCAACCCTTGCGGCCCGACGTTGTACTGCGTGTAGTTGTTGTTCGACACGCCTGCCGCGTTCGGCGTGGAAATTTGCACGAGCGGCAAACCGTTAGCCGTCATCCCCACGATCGGCTTGCTTCCCGCTGCACCGGGCGCCGCGACGACTTGCGCATCGACGGCCATCGGTTGCATGCCGAGCGTACACAAGGCAGCGAATGCGATATGCCGCATCGCGAGCAGGTCGATGCCGCCAGCGCGCGCAGCGACCACCGTGCGGCTGGGCGTTCCTGCGTTTCGTCCCTTCGTGCGCCCCGTGGCCGTTTCCTGCACGACCGTCCATACGCCACGCACCGCACTGAAGATGACGCGATAGATATTCTTGTTCATAGCAGGAAGCTCACGCTGAAGCCGGCGACAGGCCAACGGTTCGGGAAACGGGCGGGTTGGTAGAGCGGACCGCCGAGGAAGACGTCGTAGTTGACGTGTTTGAATGCGCTGCCGCGCAGCCCGATGACGCCGCCAACCAAGCGGCGACCGAGCAGGTTGTTCGCTTCGGGCCCGAAGACCTCACCGCCATCGAGCCCGATGTAGAACGCCTGCCCGAACCGCTGAAGCGGAAACTCGAGGTCGTTGCGCATGAAGACGCCTTTCTCCGCAGCGAGCATCGTGTCGCCGTCGAAGCCGCGCACCGTATAGCGGCTGCCGATCGAGAAGTATTCGGTGGGGTAAAGCACGTTGGGCGAGTTCTGCGCACGGACCGTTGCCGTGTAGCGCAACGGGAAGCCTGCGACCGAAAACGGCACGCTCAGTGTCGCGTCGAGCGTTTCCAGCTTGTAGTAGTAGGTCGGCGTACCGGCGCCGACGCCCGGCAGGTCCGCTTGCGCACCGAACCAAGGTACGCCCCAGCGATAGGCGAGCGTGCTGTCGAGCTGTGCCGCGCCGATGTAGTGCTTGTGCTCCCAGCCGATCTCCGCGTAGCTGTTGTCGCGGTGTTGGACATCGATCTCGCTGCCGTCGATGAACGCCTCGCTGAAGCGCTTGCCGACGCGAAACTCGACCATGTTCTTCTGCACCTGGTTGCGGTAGAACTGGTACTCGGCCTTCACGTCGAACGTCTTCGACTTGCCGCTCGACACGAGCGTCGAGAAGGCGCCTGCAATCTCCTGGTGATAGTCGTACTGGCTCGCCGTGGTCGTGAACGTCCAGTTGCCCCACGGAACGGCGTAATAACCGCTGCTGCCGTGCGTACCGTACTTGCTCGCGTGACCGTTGATGTCGTGCGTATAGCTGAGATTGAGCAAATCCGAGAGGCCGAGCGGATTGTCGACCGTCAAACTCGCGCTGCCCTGCAATTGGCCCGTGGATTTGAGCCCGCTATCGTCCGCACTGAGCGCAAGCGACCACGGCTTCTCGCGCTTCACGGTGATCACCACGTCGGTTTCGCCCGTCGACGGTCCGGGCACGAGTTGCATGTCCACGTCCTGGTTGGGCACGCGCTTCATCTGCTCGAGCCCTTGCTCGAGATCGCGCAGGTTCAACAAATCGCCGGGCTTCGTGGGGAACGCATTGCGCCATGTGCCGTAGGCCGACGGATCGGCAAAGCGAATCGCGCTGATCACGCCCGGGATCAGTTGCAGCTTAAGCGTGCCCGAGGACAAGTCCTGCGGTGCAATCACGACACGTGTCGTCGAATACCCGCGCTCGATAATGCGCGTCAGCACACGATGCACGATCAGATTCAGCCCCTCTCGCCCGACGCACTGCCCGCGGTAGCGCTGCAAATAGTCGCTCGCGAACGTCAACGTGCCGGGGAACAGCGGGTTCGGCGACAACGCACGTGCGCCCGCGCTTTCAACGGCAGCACTCAGGCCCGACGGCACCTCCAACATCACCGTTTCGAGCCGGAAGCAGGGGGATTCAACGGGCAACTTCCCGTCATCCTCAACGTGCGACTGCGCGGATTGCAACTCGACGTTCGGCGCCTGGGTCATGCGCCCGCGCTCGATAGCCTGCTCTTGCGCGCGACGGCGCTGCTCCTGCTCGCCGAGCGAACTCACCGCTTGCGATTGAGCCGCGGGTTGCGATTGCGCCCGAACCGTCAATGGAATGGCGGCCGCGTAAAGCAAGCCAATCGCCAAGACGCGCTTTTCCCAATTGCGCGATAGGGCGCCCCGTTTGTTGCAGACGTGCGAGTGCCTGCCTGGCCGGTCGATGCGGCCATGCTTATCGTTCTTCATTGAATGGAATTACCGCCGTGCGCGCACCGCTATCCGCGACAGCAAGCCGCCGGACAGGACTTCCCCGTTGTACGCATAGCCGGCTCGATGGGCGCCCCCGCCCTCCGTTGCCGATACCCCTTGGAACTTGTCGGTGACAAGTCGGAATGGCCTGTTATTCATTCTTTTCTATTTAGTATTACATTTGTAACAAGACGTAATGTATCAAAATGTGGCGGATTTCTACTACCGCCAACGTCTTGTTGTCGCGCAGGCGCGACATGGCATCAAGCCGCGCGCAGTTTCGGCGTGCGAAAGTTACCGAACTCCACGCCTAATCGGTACACCTGACCGATTCGCATTGCTGCATAGGCTGCGCTGGCGGCACGCCCGAAATCGAGAAATGAATGTTCGTTGCCGTCGTGGTCCAGCAAATAGACGCTGAACGATTCGGACTGCGCCTCATTCATCGCGCGCCGAACAATGGCATGCACCGCCACGCGCCGAATCAGCGGCCGCAGCGCAAGGAACAATGCGACGTACACATCGCTGGAAGTCTGCAGCGCGTCGCCCGCGTCGAAGATGTCAGTAGGAAAACCCGCAACGGCGTCCGGCGAAGCCTGCGGGTTCGGTACGCCGGGATGCTCGTCAGACAGCGCACCGGGGGAATAGAAAGACCGATATGCCGCAAGACCGATCCCGAAGCCGCCTGTTCGATAGGCCGAGGAGGCACAGGCGGCGCGCGGCTCGTTGCCGGGCCGTGCGGGCGAAGTCGAATCGTCGTGTTCGCGGCACGTAGTCATGCATCCAACGCCATCGAGGATCGCCGATAAGCCAGCCGTTCAGCGGCCGGCACCCGTTGCTGCAAGGGCACCGGATCAGGCATAAATAGCGCCGCGCAAAACCCGCGAGAGACAGGTCTGCGCGGCAAAGCCGCCAGCGTCCGAGGCCGAAACGGACAAGTGCGTGCAGGCGGGACACGGCGCAGTGGGCCCGTGTCATGAGGGAATCGTTGCAACTGCTCGACCGATCCTCCACCCGCACGCACGGCGCAGCTGCACGTACCGTACGCCGCCTCGCGCGAAAACATGCAGCGGTACGCCAGCTCAGTGCGTGCCCGTACGCGCGAACGCAAAGGCGCATCGCGACACAGGCGCTGCCGGAAATTACATGCAGCCATGGGTGGTCTCGGTCAAATACTGCAGTCGATCAAGCGAGGCAGGCGCTCGCAACACCTGCACCGCACGTTGTTTCTTTCGCTACTGCGTTCCTTCAGGAAAACTGATTGATTCTTGACGCCATGCGAGGTCGCTCGCATGGCGCAGAGGGCGACCCAGGATCAAAGCGCGAGATCGTTTCGCACACCGCGTGCCACGCCCGCAGCGGGCGCTGCCCGCCCCGACACCCGCTCCGCAATGAGCACGGCAACGCTGCTCGCATAGACGTTCAGTGCAGTGCGCCCCATATCGAATAGCGCATCGAGACCGAGCAACAGGGTCAGCGCCTCGACAGGCACGCCGATCGCCGACAACACGACGGCCATCGCCACAACCGCACCCGAAGGTACATTCGCCGCACCGTCTATCGCGAGCACGCAGAGCACGACGATGGTAGCCATCAGTGCGGCACTCCACGGTGCGTGATACACGTCGACGAGAAAACTCACGGCGAGCGCCGCATAAAACACGGCGCCCTGCCGATTGAAGATGTAAGCGAGCGGCAAGATCGTCGAGACGATTGCCTCGCTCACGCCCATCTGCCTCAACCGCTGCCAGTGCAGCGGCAGCGTAATCTCCGACGAGCGCGTGGCGAAGGCGAGGATCAGCGGTCCCCCTACATGCCTCAGAACGTCCACCGGCGAGTAACCGCAGAGGCGGATCACACAAGTGAGGCCGAGCGCAAGAGCGGCCATGCCGGCGTACGCGAGCGCAAGCAAGCGAACGAGCGGCGTCATCGCGGTCAGCCCGTTGGCAGCAAGCATCCCGGCAAGCGCGCACGCAATGGCGAGCGGCGAGAACGCTATGACCCATCCCGTCATCTTGAACAGCGCGGCAAGTGCCGCATCGAACACCTCGATCAACGGCCGTGCCGACTCGCGCGTGGCCGCAAGCGCCGCTCCAAACACGACCGCGAATACGACGACCGGCAAAGGGTTGCCCGCTGCCATCGCCGCAACGATGTTCGACGGCACCAGATCCGCGACGAATCGCGCTACGTTCAACTGGCCCGCCACATGCAATGCGGACCCAATGCCATGCGGCGCGGCAACCGCCAGGCCCGGCCGCCAAGCGATATTCAGCAATACGCCAAGCGCAGCCGCACAAAGCGTCATCACGATGCAGCACGTTACGGCAACGAAGGCCGCCCGTCGCATCGCGTGCCGCTCGCCGCCAGCACGGAACACGCCTACCGTCACCGAGAAAAACACGAGCGGCATCACGATCATCTTGATCGCACTGGCGAACACGGCCGTCACCCAAGCCAGCTCGCTCGCCGCGTGCGGCCAACACTTGCCGAGCACGACGCCCGCAAGCACGCCCAAGCCCATCTGCACCGGCAGCGCCCAACGAATGCTTTCAGATCTCATTGTTTCGGTGCGCTAATGAGTTCGATCCTGGCCTGCGTGCCGTCGGCGACATGGCGCCACATCCGTTGACGAACCAGTTCGGGCTCCCTCGCCCTGATCGCTTCGTAAATCGAAAGATGCTCGAGCGTGCCCCGGCGCACCGTCTCCAGGTCTTTGCGCGGCAGCTCCTTGAGCGCAAGCCCCGTTTGCATGCGGAACAATCGATAGGTATCGAACAAGCGGGCATTGCCCGACGCCGCGAACATCTCTTGATGAAACAACCACCCCACCCGCTGCTCGTGCATAACGTCTCCCTTATCGGCATCGAGCAACGCCTTCATGCTGTCGACCACCTGCGTGAGCCGCTCGCTCGGCCCCTTCATCGCGGACAAATAAGCGGCGGTGCTTTCCAACGCAAGCCGAACCTCGAAGATTTCGCGCAGGTCGGCCGGGCTCGGCCTGACCGCGTAGGTGCCCTTGCGCGGCTCGACGCGCAACATCCCTTCCATGACAAGGCGCTGGATGGCCGCACGAATCGGCGTGTGTCCAAGCGCAAGTTCGCTCACGAGGCCGCGCGGAGAAATGGTCTGGCCAGGCGTGATCCGCCCATCGAGAATCCGGTCTCGCAACGCCTGGTAGGCCAAATCGGTATCGGTCCCCCGCGAAGTCGGCATCTGAGATCTCAGCTCCATTGACAGTTGAGCCGCACAAGTCACGCTCTGCTGCGAAACTAACACGTCAGTCGTGCGCGTAGCCCTGTCATCGTTCCCAGGGTCGGCACCGTCTTCGCCAAAAAGCGCATCGACTGTGTCGCGCACGCGCCAATCGCGCGTGCCGTCGTGCCTGCGTTGCCTTAAGATACGCATACCCATGGGTGGTCTCGTCATCACAACGTCCGTGGTAGGCCGGGGCCGATGCTCGCAACATCGACCCCGGCCGCTGCCAAGCGCTCGCGCACGGGGCGCTCATTCACTTCATAGCGGCCCCGCCTCTAGTCCTGAACCGGCTCGAACGCCCGCCCGAGCGGCGATACGCGCATACCTGCCGCCAACCGTTTCCAAGGCAGCATGGCAGGATCCGTGATCGATCCGGTTTGCGTACGCGCAATCAACACGGCTTGCGCAATCGGTTCGAAGTCGGCCCGAAAGTGCACCGAACTCTTGTTCACGAGAATGCTCATCCGCTCAGGCTCGATGCCGACCATCCGATAGATGTTCCGATCGAGCATCTGCACCTTCTTGCTGACCACCACCACGCGCACGTCGCCCGACCTGAGGCACGCGCTCGCGCCGAGCTGCAGCGCCGCCCCCGACATCATCGGCCCCTCCAACGTGCAGCGGCCATCCGACAGCGACTCGACAACGAATTGCGCCGTCGCGGCGAGCGGCGTGCCCGCAGCGAGCGAGAGCGTCAACGTCGCGCCGACACCCGCCTCGTGAGCGGCACGCGCGGCGCACGGATCGCAGAGCGGACCCAGCGCAGCGCGCGGAGCCTCCTGATCGAGTAGTGCCGCGAGCATTTCGGTCGTGTTGCCGTCTGCACCGGCGCCCGGGTTGTCGTGGGTATCGGCGATCACGACAGGTTTCGTCGCACGCTGCGCAATATCCATCGCCGCGCGTACGGCGTCCGATGCTGAAAGCGACGGCACCGTCCATTGCGCTTCCTGCCCGCAGAGCTGCTCGTACAACACATGGACTGCCGTGTCGGCGGCCTGCTGGTCCGATCCATAAGCCCAGACGGTCGGGCCGCACTCCGAAAAATCCGCAGCGGGAAAGCCGAGCGCGATCGAAAGCTCGACACCGTCTGCCGCCTCCAATTCGGCAAGCCGCGCATATAACTGCGCGGAAGGCGCCCTTCCCGTGCACATCGCCTCGATCGGGATCAGGAACGGCGCGCGCTTGATACTGCGATGCCAACCGCCGCCGGCCGCGATGCGCTCCAGGATCCGCCCACACCGACGGCCGGTTTCGGCCATATCGACGTGCGGGTATGTCCGGTATGCGACGAGGGCGTCGGCCAACTCGAACATCCGTGCGGTGACGTTAGCGTGAAGGTCGAGCGATGCAACGATCGTCGTCTCGCGGCCCAACGCAGCACGTAAGCGTTCGAGCAGTTCCCCCTCCCCGTCGTCGACATGCTCGGCCACCATCGCACCGTGCAGGTCGAGATAGAGCGCGTCCGCGTCGGCACGCACCGCGCCTTCGACGATTTCGCCCGCAATGCGCTCGAACGCATCGCGCGTGACAACGCCCGACGGCGAGGCCCAGGCCGCCAGCCCCGGTACCAGTTCATGGCCGTGCGCCTGCGCGTAGTCGACGAAACCGCCCACGCCGAGATTGGCGTGCCGCAAGGCGAGCAAAGCCTCGCCGCGACGGATCGGCCCGGTCGCGCCGCCGTCGAATTCGCCGTAGTCGGCCCTCGACGCCACGAACGTATTCGTCTCGTGCTGAAAGCCGGCAACGAAGATTTTCATGACCGGACCTCGCGATGTGCCGGGGCCGTGCGCAACGTCAATAGCAGCAGAGAGCCCACCGTGACGAGCCCAACGATCATCAGCAGCCCTGCCTTGGGGTTACCGGTTGCCGTATTGGCCCAGCCGATCATCGTCGGGCTCAGGAAGCCGCCGAAAAGGCCGAGCGTATTGATCACCGCAATGCCGCCTGCTGCCGCAGGGCCGGCGAGCAGATCCGAGGGCAAGGCCCAGAAGACCGAGTACGCCGCGTACATGCCGGCCGTCGCCACCACGATCGCGATCATCGCCGTCGAAAAATCGGTCAAGTGAAACGCCACGACAGCAAGCGCGGCCGCGCCGATCAGACCCGCGATGCCGGCGTGCCGCGAGCGCTCGCCGCTGCGGTCCGAACTGCGCGCGGCCAGATACATCGCCACGACGGCAAAACCATAAGGAATCGCCGAGTAAAGGCCGATGTCGACGAACCCTTTGACGCCCATCGTTTTCAAAATCGTCGGCAACCAGAAGCCGATCGCATAAAGCCCGCAGATGAAGCAGAAGTAGGCGGCGGCCAACCGGTAGGTCAACGGGTCGCGCAGAATGACGCCGAGCGACCGGCCAGCGTACGGTGCCGATTCCGGCGCCTCGACCGCAGCGAGCACCGTTGCTCTCTCACGCTCGGTCAGCCAGCGTGCGCGAGCGGGCGTGTCGGCCAGCGCAAAGAAGGCAACCAGGCCCAATACGGCCGCGGGAATACCTTCGCAGATGAACATCCACTGCCAACCCCTGAGCCCGCCGGCACCCGACAGCCCCGACAGAATCCAGCCCGAAACGGGGCCGCTGACCACGCCGCCGACGGGGGCCGCACAGAGCAGTAGCGCCAGCGCGCGCGCCATCCGTTCGCGCGGATACCAGTACGTCAGATAAAAGATCATGCCGGGTGCGAAACCGGCCTCGAACACGCCCAGCAGGAAACGCAGGAAGTAAAACGACGTCTGGCTCGACACGAGGAACGTACATGCCGACGCAAGCCCCCAAAGCAGCATGATCCGGCCGAGCGTCTTGCGCGCGCCGATTTTCACGAGCAGAAGATTGCTCGGCACTTCGAACAATACGTAGCCCAGAAAGAAAATACCGGCACCGAAACCGTACGCAGCCTCAGTCAGACCGAGTTCGTGCTGCATTTGCAGTTTGGCGAACCCGATGTTGACGCGGTCGATATAAGCAAACGCATAACAAATCGCCAAAAACCCCAATACACGCGCGTCAATACGGCGGTACACTGCCTGCCTATCCGGTGACGCCAATGTCGAAATCGACGACATCCTTTTTCCCCCGACGATGTGTTGTTTCGTATAAAAAGCGCTGAGCCAGCACTGTAAATCGAAACAGTCGGGACCCTGTTGCCATTTGAGGCAACAGGGTGTTCTAAAATACTGTAACCTCTCTTCGAAATTAGCCGATCCCGTTCACGCTATCCCGAGCAAATATGCAACATGTAAAATTTGCGCGCCTTCGATACCTGGAATCGGTAATGATTGAAGGCTCCATTCGCAAAGCAGCGGAAAAGCTCGCGGTGCCGCCATCTGCCGTCAGCCGGCAAATTCAGATGCTCGAACTCGAAACGGACCTCACGTTATTCGAGCGTCTCGCGACGGGGGTTGCGCCGACTGCCGCAGCGGATCACCTGCTCGATTACTACCGAATTTGCATGGCACAGCTCGAAAATCTCGAGCATCAGTTGAGCGCGCTGCGTGATTTACAGACCGGTAGTGTCAGTCTCGCCGTCAGCGAAGGGCTCATCGCCGCGTTGACCGAGGAGGTGCTTTGGGCGTTCCACCGGCGCTATCCGCATGTGCGGATCGCAGTACAAATGAAGGCAACGTCCGAAATCGTCGAAGCCGTGGAAAACGGCGCCGTCCATATCGGGCTAGCGTACAGCCCGCCGCATACGGAACGGATACGGTTTCATGCAAATGCGAAGCACAACGTCGTGGCCGCGATCAGCCCCGACCATCCGCTTGCACAACAATCCGGCGATATTCCCTTCGGGCGAGCCATCGCCTATCCGTTTGCCACCATGCCGCCGGTCTACGGTCTCGGGCGATTGATCGAAGCGGTCGCCTCAGCGGAAAACCTGCGGTTCGGACCGGCATTTCGCGCCAATACGCTCGATATGCTGAAGCGCTTTGCAATCGAAGGGCTCGGCGTCGCGCTCGTCACCGACTATTCGATCCGCGACGAGGTGGCAGCCGGTCAGCTCGTGGGTAGAAAAATCGATCACCCGATGCTTGGGAATCAATATGCGCGCGTGCTGGTCAAAGCCGACAGAATGCTTTCACACGCCGCAGCGGAATTGCTGCAATGGATCGAAACACGTATGTCGGTCTTCAACGCAAGCGCAAAAAACGAAGAAATGACAAGCTAGCGCGCCGAAAATGCCTGCAATTGCGATGCCCCGAAACGATTTCGGAAAGCACGCCGCCATTGCATTCGAGGACAACTCGAACAGAAAGGTCAGTTATAGAAAAACACCCCGCAACCGAGAGGCTGCGGGGTGTTTTTAAGAGCAGTTAGCTCGAACAACGCCAAACCGGAAACGCGACGGCTGCCGCGCCCCGGTCGTGCTACGCGCTCAGCTGCGCTGTGCGAGCGGCTTGGCTTCGCGCGGCGTTTCGCCGATGAAGAGCTGACGCGGACGGCCGATCTTCTGCTCGGCTTCCGAGATCATTTCGTTCCACTGAGCGATCCAGCCGACCGTACGTGCCATTGCGAAGATGCAGGTGAACATCGACGTCGGGATACCCAGCGCGCGCTGGACGATGCCCGAATAGAAGTCGACGTTCGGGTACAGCTTGCGCGACACGAAGTATTCGTCTTCGAGCGCGATCTTCTCGAGCTCCATCGCGAGCTTGAACAGCGGGTCGTCGTGCAGGCCGAGCTCTTCGAGCACTTCGTGGCACGTTTCGCGCATCAGCTTCGCACGCGGGTCGTAGTTCTTGTACACGCGGTGACCGAAGCCCATCAGCTTCACGCCCGAGTTCTTGTCCTTGACCTGCTTGATGAACGCGGGAATGTTGTCGACCGAACCGATCTCTTCGAGCATGGTCAGTGCGGCTTCATTCGCACCGCCGTGCGCCGGGCCCCACAGGCAAGCGATACCGGCTGCGATACACGCGAACGGGTTCGCGCCCGACGAGCCGGCCAGACGCACCGTCGACGTCGATGCATTCTGTTCGTGATCCGCGTGCAGAATCAGGATGCGATCGAGCGCGCGCACGAGCACGTCGTTGACCTTGTACTCCTCGCACGGGTTCGAGAACATCATGCGCATGAAGTTGGCCGAGTACGACAGGTCGTTCTTCGGGTACACGAACGGCTGGCCGATGCTGTACTTGTAGGCCATCGCGACGAGCGTCGGCAGCTTCGCGATCATGCGGATCGCCGACACTTCGCGGTGACGCGGATCGGTGATGTCGAGCGAGTCGTGGTAGAACGCCGACAGCGCGCCGACCGATGCAACGAGAATCGCCATCGGGTGCGAGTCGCGGCGGAAACCGCGGAAGAAGAACTGCATCTGCTCGTGCACCATCGTATGGCGCGTCACCGTGCTGACGAATTCGTCCTTCTGCTTCGCGTTCGGCAGCTCGCCGTTCAGCAGCAGAAAGCAGGTTTCGAGGAAGTCCGCGTTCTGAGCGAGGTTATCGATCGGATAGCCGCGATAGAGCAATTCGCCCTTGTCGCCATCGATGTACGTGATCGCCGAATTGCACGATGCGGTCGACATGAAGCCGGGGTCGTACGTGAACTTGCCGGTCTGACCGTACAACTTCCGGATGTCGATGACGTCCGGTCCCATCGTGCCCTTGTAAATCGGCAGTTCGACGCTCGGCGAGTTGTCGCTGAACGATAGCGTAGCTTTCACATCAGACGGAGTCATAGCATCCTCAATCGAAGTTGGAAACGGATTTTCCGATCATGCGCGCGACGCGCTTTCAAACATGCAGCGCTCACACGGCGCGCAAAAGCCCCAGCACCCGAACGACCGCCGGGTCGCAAAGGTCGCCTTCCGGTTCCTTGCGAGCGAGTAGCAAGTCCATCAGGTCGTTGTCGCTCAGCTCGAACAGACGCGTCAACGCGCCAACGTCATCGTCGCTGAGGCTCTCTTCGTAACGGCTGAAAAAACGTTCGAAGATCAAATCGTTTTCCAGCAGCCCGCGCCGCGCACGCCAACGAAGGCGTGCGCGG
>CBJMQH010000095.1:0-13208 GCA_966431825.1 uncultured Trinickia sp. | reverse complement strand
CGTGGACGCACCGTGCGCGGCCTGAGGGCGCGCACCGGCGACCGCCGGCGCGGCAGATGCCGCGGGGGCGTCGGAAGAAGCGTCTAGCGGTGCATTCAAGGCAAGCGTTTCCCTGCGAAGACCGGCACGTGGCGCTGCGCCGGCGCTTGCCGATGCGCTGCCTTAAGCGTGCCTGTCCGGTTCGAGCTGCAACTGCAGCAAGATGATGTTGTCTTTGACCTTGAGCTTGCGCTTTTTCAAGCGCCTGAGCTCGAAATCACTGGTTTCCGAGGAGGCCGACAATTTGCCGATCATGCGATCGAGTTCACTATGCTCCGACTGCAACTGCACGATACGGTCCTTCAAAGCGTCCGGTCGGACCGCCTGTTGCTCGCGCATGGTTGCCTCCTCGAGTCGATAGACGCTAAGCGCCGAAACCCGTTACGGACCGGCCCGGCCGCTCCGTACGCTCCGGCGCGTCACGCCTGAGGTTGCTGTCACTCAAAAACGCATTGCATCAGTTGTCTTGCTGCTGCTCCTGCTGCAACCGCTTTTGCTGTTCCTGCTGCTCCAACTGCTGTTGCTGCTTTTCCTGCGCCTTCTGCGCAGCGTCTTTCTGCCGCGCCTCGACGTCAGCCTTATGCTGAACGGCGTCGGCTTGTTTCTCCTTGAAACGCGCAGCACGCTCGGCACGCTCTTTCGCATCTTGCGCCGCGTTCGCCCGGGCCTGATCGAGCTTGCGCTGAAAATCAGCCTGTTTCTGGTCGTACGCGGCCTGATTCGCGGCGCGCTGAGGCGCCTCGGCACCCCGCTGTGCCTGCGCCAGCGCATGCTGACGCTGCTTCTCTTCATAGTTGGCGACGTTGCGCGCATCGTCCTGCGCACGCTGGGGCGCATCGGCCGACTCCTGCGCCCGGCGCAACGCGATCCGTTCATCGCGTGCCTGCGCACGTGTTGCCCGCTGCGCTTCGTCGAGCGCCATCTGTTCGGTATGAATCTGCGCTTTTTCGGCGCGCATCTTGTCGCGCGCGCGGCCGAGACACGCGTTCACGAAGAACTTGGCGTAGCAATCGTGCGCCGCCACGCCGTACGCATATTCGTTTTCGGCCGTGCGTTGATCGAGCGCCTTTTGTCGCGCGTCGAAATCGGTTTGCGCATTCGCATCGCGAGCCGCGCTCGCGGCCGCTTCGAAAGGTGCCGCAGGGCGCGCGCCGGCATCGGCAGACGCAGTTTGCGCGCTGGCCGCGAACGGCAGCACGCATGCCGCGGCGATAAGCGGCAACGCACGGAGCAGCAAGGGAAAACGGGAGTTGGACAACGTCGTAGGCAGGCATCGGAACATAGCCGAAATTCTAACACCCGCGGTTGAGCGCCCGGGCATTTATGGCAAAATGCGCCGCTTCAGCAACCTGCCTCGAGGCCGGCACGGCCCGGGGCTCATCGCAAGCCATCGCCTTCTATGACGGACACCGTAGCACTGAAGATCGTTAAGCGCATCGCGACCGAGTTGACCGTGGAGACTCGCCAGGTCGCAGCGGCCGTACAACTCCTCGACGAAGGCGCGACCGTTCCGTTCATCGCCCGCTACCGCAAGGAAGTGACCGGCAACCTCGACGACACGCAGCTGCGCCAGCTCGAAGAACGCCTGCTGTACTTGCGCGAGATGGAAGACCGGCGCGCAACGATCGTCGCCAGCATCGAAGAGCAAGGCAAGCTGACCGACGAGCTGCGCACGGCGATCGAAGCGGCCGACAGCAAGCAGGTGCTCGAAGATCTGTACCTGCCGTACAAGCCGAAGCGCCGCACGCGCGCGCAAATCGCACGCGAGGCCGGCCTCGAGCCGCTCGCGCACGCCCTGCTCGCCGACCCGCGCCTCGATCCGCAGACGGAAGCGGCCGCCTATGTCAACGCGGAAAAAGGCGTGGCCGACGTCAAGGCTGCGCTCGACGGGGCGCGCGACATCCTCTCCGAGCAGTTCGGCGAGACGGCCGAATTGCTCGGCAAGCTGCGCACGTACCTGGGTGAGCGCGGCGTCGTCTCGTCGACGGTCGTCGAGGGCAAGGAAAACGAGGAAGGCGAAAAATTCCGCGACTACTACGACTACGCGGAAACCCTGAAAACCGTGCCGTCGCACCGCGCGCTCGCCCTGTTCCGGGGCCGCAACGCAGGCGTGCTGATGGTCAAGCTCGGGCTCGGCGAAGAACTCGACGCGCAGGTACCGCACCCGTGCGAAGCGATGATCGCCCATCATGCCGGCATCGCGAATCAGGGCAGGCCTGCCGACAAATGGCTGTCGGACGTCTGCCGCTGGTGCTGGCGCGTGAAGGTGCAGCCGCACCTCGAGAACGAACTGCTCACGCAGCTGCGCGAGGCCGCCGAACATGAGGCTATCCGCGTCTTCGCGCGCAACCTGAAGGATCTGCTGCTGGCCGCACCGGCCGGCCCGAAAGCCGTGATCGGTCTCGATCCGGGGCTGCGTACCGGCGTGAAGGTGGCCGTCGTCGACCGCACCGGCAAGCTGCTCGCCACCGATACGATCTACCCGCACGAGCCGCGTCGCGACTGGGACGGCTCGATCGCGAAGCTCGCCCGGATCGCCGCCGCCACGCAGGCCGAGCTTGTCAGCATCGGCAACGGTACGGCCTCGCGCGAGACCGACAAGCTGGCGAGCGAGCTCATGGCGCGCCACCCCGAGCTGAAGCTGCAGAAGATCGTCGTCTCGGAAGCCGGCGCGTCGGTCTACTCGGCATCCGAACTGGCCGCGAAAGAGTTCCCCGAGCTCGACGTTTCGCTGCGCGGGGCCGTATCGATCGCTCGTCGTCTGCAAGACCCGCTCGCGGAACTCGTCAAGATCGAGCCGAAGGCGATCGGCGTCGGTCAGTACCAGCATGACGTCAACCAGCGCGAGCTGGCCCGCTCGCTCGACGCCGTCGTAGAAGACTGCGTGAACGCGGTGGGTGTCGACGCGAACACGGCGTCGGTCGCGCTGCTCGCCCGCGTGTCGGGCTTGAATGCCACGCTTGCGCGCAACATTGTCGAATTTCGCGACGCCAACGGCCCCTTCCCCTCGCGCGAGCATCTGCGCCGCGTTCCGCGGCTCGGCGAGAAGACGTTCGAGCAGGCTGCCGGCTTCCTGCGCATCAACGCAGGAGAGAATCCGCTCGATCGCTCGTCGGTCCACCCGGAAGCGTACCCGGTCGTCGAGCGCATTCTCGCAAAGGTGAAAAAGGATATCGGCGCGGTGCTCGGCAATCGCGAGGCGCTGGCGGGCCTCTCGCCTGCCGAGTTCGTCGACGAACGTTTCGGTCTGCCGACCGTTCGGGACATCCTTGCCGAGCTCGAGAAGCCCGGCCGCGATCCGCGCCCCGAGTTCAAGACGGCGACGTTCCGCGAAGGCGTCGAAAAGATCTCCGATCTCGAACCGGGCATGGTGCTCGAAGGCGTCGTGACGAACGTCGCCGCGTTCGGTGCGTTCGTCGACATCGGCGTCCACCAGGATGGCCTCGTCCACGTCTCCGCGATGTCGACGAAGTTCATCAAGGACCCGCACGAGGTCGTGAAGGCCGGTCAGGTCGTCAAGGTCAAGGTGATCGAGGTCGACGTGAAGCGCCAGCGTATCGCGCTCACGATGCGGCTGAACGACGACGCTGCGCCGGCCGCACCGCGCACCGGCGCGCGCGACGACCGCGCATCGGGCGCCGGTCGATCGGGCGCAGCGCGCGGCGGTCAGCGCCAACGCGACGCCGAGCCTGCCAACGCCATGGCCGCTGCCTTCGCCAAGCTCAAGCGCTGACGCAGCGGCGGGCTTCGCGCCAGCCAGGCATCGACGCCCGCATCGCAAGCCCACAAAACAAAGCCCGCGTTCCGTAAACGGACGCGGGCTTTGTCGTTGCGGGCGATGCAAAGGGGGCTTGGCGTACGCCCCCTCGTCTGCCCCGGATCAGATCTCGATCTTCGTCCCGAGTTCGACGACACGGTTTGCCGGAATCCGGAAGAAGTCGGTCGGCTTCGCGGCGTTCTGATGCATCCAGGCGAACACGCGTTCGCGCAGAATCGACATGCCGGGCAACTGTGTCGGCACGACCGTCTCGCGCGCGAGGAAGAACGACGTATCCATCAGCTCGAACGTCATGCCGGAGAGCCGCGTGATCTCGCCGAGCACCGCCTTGACGTCGGGCGTCTCGTTGAAGCCGTAGGCGGCCTTCACGATATGGAGCCCACCGCCCGCCTCGTGGATCGTCACACGTTCGTCGTCCCTCACGTACGGGATATCGCGCGTAACGAAGGTCAGAAAGATCGTCCGCTCGTGCAGCACCTTGTTGTGCTTCAAATTGTGAAGCAGGCTCACCGGTACGAGCGCGTCGCTGCCGGTCAGATAGATGGCCGTGCCGGACACCCGATGCGGCGGATGCGCGAGCAGCCCTTGCAGGAACGGCGCGAGCGGAATGCCGTCGGCTGCGGTGCGCTCCTTCACGAGCTGACGCCCCTTGTACCAGGTCATCAACAGGAAGAAGAGCAGCGCCCCGATGCCGAGCGGCAGCCAGCCGCCTTCGGCCACCTTCAGCAGGTTCGCGCCGAAGAAGGCCAGATCGACCGCCATGAAGGCCGTGATGATGCAGGCAACGAGAATCTTGTTCCAGTTCCACACGTTGACCATGACGACGCAGGCCAGCACGGTCGTGATGACCATCGTCGTCGTGACGGCAATGCCGTACGCCGCGGCGAGATTATCCGAGCTCTTGAAGCCGATCACGATGAGGATGATGACGAACAGCAGCAGCCAATTGACGAGCGGCACGTAGATCTGGCCGATCGAGAGCTCCGATGTATGAAGCACTTTCATACGAGGAACGTACCCGAGCTGAATGGCCTGGCTCGTCAACGAATAGGCGCCCGAAATAACGGCCTGCGAAGCGATCACCGTTGCTACGGTCGACAGCACGACGAGCGGCAGCAGCGCCCAATCGGGCGCGAGCAGGAAGAACGGATTCTCGATCGCCTTCGGGTTGTGCATCAACAGCGCACCCTGGCCGAAATAGTTCAGGACGAGCGCCGGCATCACGAGCGCATACCAGGCGAAGCGAATCGGCTTGACGCCGAAGTGCCCCATGTCGGCGTAGAGCGCCTCGGCCCCGGTGAGTACGAGGAACACCGAGCCCAGTACGACGTACGCCTGCAGCATGTGCTTCGACATGAACGAAGCGGCATAGGCCGGATTCAGTGCGGCGATGACGCCCGGGTCCTGCGCGATGTGGTAGATGCCGAGTACCGCCAGCGTCGCGAACCAGACGACCATGATCGGCCCGAACAGCTTGCCGACGAGCGACGTGCCGTGACGCTGGATCCAGAACAGCGCGATCAGAATGACGATCGTGATCGGCAGCACCAGATGCGACAGATGCGGCGTGGCGATCTCGAGGCCCTCTACCGCTGAGATGACCGAGATCGCCGGCGTGATCACGGCGTCGCCATAGAACATGCAGGCCCCGAAGATGCCAAGCATCATCAACGTGGCGGCGACGCGACTCTTGTTATCGAACGAGCGCAGCGAGAGCGCCATGAGCGCCAGTACGCCGCCCTCGCCGTTGTTGTCGGCACGCATGACGAACAGTACGTACTTGATCGAGACGACGACGACGATCGCCCAGAACAGCAGCGAGATGACGCCGAGGATGGAATCGTTCGTCAGCGCGATGCCGTGGGCTGGGCTGAACGCCTCTTTCAGCGCATAAAGGGGACTCGTGCCGATATCGCCGAACACGACGCCGATAGCGGCGAGTGCAAGCGCGGGCATGGAATGCTGGCGGAACTCGTGATTGTTGTCTGTCATAAACGAGAAGGGGCTCGAACCGGAATTGCCGGTGGCGAGCGCTATTCTAGCGGGGCAAAGGCGTGCAATACATATGAAAAAGCGGAGCCGGGCGGCTCCGCTCGAATGCCGGAAGGCGCGAATCCCATCAGGGGCATGCGCGGCCTAGCTGCCGGACGCGCTGTTCTGAGCGACGCCACGTTTGATCCAGGCACCCAGGTTGTGCGGACGAACCGTATCCCACTCCTCGAACGGTTGGTGGATCCACGGATTGGTCGGCAGATACTGCACGAAGTAGTCGGGCTTGACCTTCGAGCAGCCCTTGTACCAGAGCACGGCCGAACGCACCGCCGTGATAGCGGGATAGCGCTCCTTCAGATGCTGTTGGACGCGCGCGAGCGTGACGCCCGAATCGACGAGGTCGTCGACAAGCAGCACGTTGCCCGTCAACTCGCCGCGCGTCATCGTGATGTACTGCGCGATGTCGAGCTCGCCCTGCTGCGTGCCGGCGGCTTCGCGGTAGGAACTCGTGGCGAGAATGGCGAGCGGCAGATCGTAGATGCGCGAAAGTTGGTCGCCCACGCGCAGACCGCCGCGTGCGAGACACAGAATCTTGTCGAACTTCCATCCCGAATCATGCACGGCCAGCGCAAGCAATTCGATGAGCCGGTGGTACTCGTCCCAGCTCACCCAAAGGTGCTTGTCGTCGTTGCGCGGATCGGTCATGGGCAGCGTCGTCATGTTCTGCGTCATCGCTTTAGACCTTGAACGGGTGACGCAAGAGGATGGTCTCGTCGCGATCTGGGCCGGTCGACACCATATCGATCGGCACACCGGCCACTTCCTGGACGCGCGACAGATAGGCCTGCGCATTGGCCGGCAGCTTCGCCCAGTCGGTGATGCCGATCGTGCTTTCCTTCCAGCCGCCGAACGTCTCGTAGACGGGCTCGCAGCGCGCCACTTCGGCCGCACCGCGCGGCAGCAGGTCGGAGTCCTTGCCGTCGATCTTGTAGCCCACGCAGAGCTTCACTTCGTCGAGGCCGTCGAGCACGTCGAGCTTGGTCATGCAAAGGCCGGACACGCCGTTGATCTGGATCGAGCGGCGCAGCGCGGCCGCGTCGAGCCAGCCCGTGCGGCGCGGACGCCCCGTGACGGAGCCGAATTCCTTGCCGACGTTCGCGAGCGTCACGCCGACGGCGTCCTGACGTTGCGGGTTATCGGCATCGTACAGTTCGCTCGGGAAGGGGCCTGCGCCGACGCGGGTGCAATAAGCCTTCGTGATCCCAAGAATGTAATGCAGCGTTTGCGGACCGACGCCCGCACCGGCCGACGCGGCGCCGGCCACGCAGTTGCTCGAGGTCACGAACGGATAGGTGCCGTGGTCGATATCGAGCAGCGTCCCTTGCGCACCTTCGAACAACAGGTTGCGGCCGGCTGCGTTTTCGTCATACAAACGACGCGACACGTCGGTGACCATCGGCGCGAGACGATCCGCATAAGCGAGCATCGTATCGAGCGTTTGCTGGAAATCGACAGCGGCTGCGCCCAGGTACTGGGTCAGCACGAAGTTGTGGAAATCGAGCGTTTCGCGCAGCCGTTCGGCGAACGTGGCGGGTGCGAACAGGTCCTGCACACGCAGTGCGCGGCGGCCGACCTTGTCTTCGTACGCCGGCCCGATACCACGGCCCGTCGTGCCGATCTTGCCCGCGCCGCGACGTGCTTCGCGCGCCTGGTCGATCGCGATGTGATACGGCAGGATCAGCGTGGTCGCTTCGGAGATGAACAGGCGCTCGCGGACGTTGAGTCCGGCCGCCTCGAGTTCGCCGATTTCCTTGAAGAGTGCCTCGGGCGACAACACGACGCCATTGCCGATGTAGCAGGCGACGCCTGCACGCATGATGCCCGACGGGATCAGGCGCAAGATCGTTTTCTTGCCGCCGATGATGAGGGTGTGACCGGCGTTGTGACCGCCCTGGAAACGCACCACGCCTTGGGCATGGTCAGTCAGCCAGTCGACGATCTTGCCTTTGCCTTCATCACCCCATTGAGTCCCGACAACGACGACATTGCGCCCCGGGGCCGCATTCACTGCACTGGCAGACATGTTGTTTCGTTAGCTGGTTAAAAACGTATTCTACCCATGTTCGTCGAAGGTTCCGAATTTTTTCCTTTCGGTTCAACGGCATGGACCCGACGCGGCCGGCTGGGGCCGCTTGCCTGCACGCCTTGAGCGTGCATCACGCCCGCTTCAGCGCGGCTCCACCACCCACGCACCGTCGCGCTCGACGAGCACGCGATCGCAGGCAAATTCGTCAAGCGCATGATCGTGACCCGGCAGCGCCTGAATCACCACCTCGCCGGCATCGCGCAGTGCAGCGACGCTTGCGCGCAACGCCTCGTCGTTGTTCCACGGCGCGAGGATCGCGCTGCTGCGCGCTTGCGCAGGCGAAATTCTCGCCACCTCGCGCAGGTCGAGCGAGAAACCCGTGGCCGGACGCGCCCGGCCATAAGCCTGTCCGACATGATCGTATCGGCCGCCGCGCGCGACTGCGTTCGGCACACCGTCGACATAAGCCGAGAACATCACGCCGCTGTGGTACGCATAGCCGCGCAAGTCGGCGAGATCGACCGTCACCTCGGCATTGCCGCCGCGGCTCGCGAGAAACTCGAGGTCATCGAGCGCGCGCGTGATTTCAGGCCACTGCGGCAACTGCGCCCGTGCCGCGCCGAGAATCGACGCGTCTCCGTACAGCGACGGCAGCGCACGCAATGCGGCGCCGACTTCGGGCACGAGGCCCGCGGTCAGTTCGGCCAGACGCGCGACATCCTTTCCGGCAAGCGCTTCATACAGCGCCTCGCCGATCGCGGCGGCCGCCGCGTCGCGTTCGAACAACGCAAGCAGCACGCCCGCATGGCAGAGGTCGAGACGTACACGGCCGAAGCCGGCCAACCGCAGCACGTCGAACATCAATTGCTGGATTTCGAGGTCCGCCTCGAGACCGGCATGACCGTAAATTTCGGCGCCGATCTGGATCTGTTCGCGCGTCGCGTGCAGCCCGCGCGGACGCGTATGCAGCACACTGCCCGCATAACAAAGCCGCGTGACGCCCTGCCGGTTCAGCAAATGCGCGTCGATACGCGCCACCTGCGGCGTCGTATCGGCGCGCAGACCCAAGGTGCGGCCCGAAAGCTGATCGACGAGCTTGAACGTGCGCAGATTCAGATCGCTGCCACCGCTCGTAAGCAGCGATTCGAGATACTCGAGCAGCGGCGGCATGACCATCTCGTAGCCGAAGGCACGGAAGCGATCGAGCAGCGCACGGCGCAGTTCTTCGATCTTGCGGGCCTCGGACGGCAGCACGTCGGCAATATTCTCGGGAAGCAGCCAGGTCGACATCGATGGAGTCCTACGACAAGAAAGAAGGCGGTAGGCAGGGTCTGCAACCGCCGGAATTTGTGGGTTCGTCGGGCCAAGCGCCGGCGCGGCGGGCGGCGCACGCCGCACCGTGCGGCGGCGCGCCTTGGGCGGCACGCGTCAGGTCGCGAGGATCAGCAGAACGAGGCCGAGCCCCATCACGATCAACCCGCCGATACGGATATGATGCGCAGGCCGTTCCGCTATTCTACGAAACGTATCGCGCCACGCCGTGGGAAAAACGAACGGAAACATGCCCTCGATAATGAGCATCAATGCGATCGCCAACAGTAACGAGCCCGCCATATCCATGCGAATGCCGACGCCGCGGGTCACGCGCGGCGCCCCTCTTGTTCAGTGTTTGCGTGAAACCGTACCGGCGGGAGGCGAGGACGGCGCGCTGCCGTCTGGGCTGCGCATGAAACGGAAAAAGGCACTGTCCGCATCGACGACCAGCACGTCGTTCGGCTTGAACACCGCCCGGTAAGCCTGCAGGCTCTGGAAGAACTGATAGAAGCCCGGATCGAGATTCGATGCATCGGCCGCGATCTGCGCCGCTTGCGCATCCCCGTCGCTCTTGATCGCCTGCGCCGCCTTGTCGGCGTCCGCCAGCGCCGCGTCGCGCGAGCGGTCGGCATCGGCCCGGATTTGTTCGGCGTCCGATGCACCTTGCGCACGCTCGTCGCGCGCGATCTGCTCCTGCCCCACGCTCATCCGCTTGTAGATCGCATCGGCCGTTGCGGCGGCCACGTCGACACGCGTCAGTTGCAGATCGACGACCTGGAGGCCGAGCGCATCGGCACCTTTCGCAATCGCATCGCGCGCCTGCGCCGCCACGTCCGTCTGGTTCGAGAGCGCGTCCGTGAGCGTGCGTTTGCTCAACGCGTCCGCGAGCGCATCGCGCGTGAGCGCAGCGAGACGGTCGGCAGCACGGGTGGGATCGGCGTCCGTTTGCGAGAACAGCTTCAGCGGGTCGACGACGCGATACTTCACCACCGGATTCACGAGCAGTTCGGTCTTGTCCGACGTCGCATAGCGATCGGCGTCCGACGCTTCGAACGATTGCACGCGCGTATCGATGAGCATGGCCGACTGAACGGGCGTCGGCCATTTGGCGTGCAGTCCGGGGCCGACGACAGTCGGGTTGCTGCCATTGCGCGAATAGACGACGGCCTGATGTCGTTGGTCGACAACGAGCAGCGTCGACGAAGCCACGAAAAGCAAGGCGACCACGAGCACGACGAGCGCAACGATACGATTCATCGCTGCCCCCGGTTGGCCGATTGCATCATCGTGCAGGCCTCGCTCGCGCCCCGGGCAACAGGGCAAGAAGCGTCGATCCGGGGCAGCGCTTGCGCACCTGCTCCGGCCCCATGCAAAACAAGCGAGCGTGGGCGGCGTGTCATCCAGGTCCCCGTCATTGTTGAAGGTCGTCTTCGCGCGCGCGGCTGCGCAGCGTGTCGCGCGAACGCATCGCGTCGCTGGCCGCCGCAGCCTGACTGGCAGGCGTCGGCGCGGCGCTTGCCGCCGCTGCGGGCGCAGCAGGCGCACTCGCCGACGCAGGCGCCGCCGATGCAGGCGCAGATGCCGCCGCGGCCTGCGCGGCAGAAGCCGCGTTCTCGAGCGTCACGTTGACGGTCGCCCCGCCCTTGCCGCTCACGAAGACCTTCCGCGAATTCGAATAGATGTCGCGCATCGTGTCGCGGTACATCCGCTCGCGCACGACGGCAGGCGCCTTCGCGTACTGCGCATAGGCCGCCTTGAAGCGCTCCGCGTCGCTGCGCGCATCGGCCACCACGCGCGCCGCATAGGTCTTCGCGTCCTCGATGGCGCGCTGCCCGTCTGTCTTCGCGCGCGGCACAATATCGTTCGCGTAGGCCTGCGCCTCGCGCTTCGCCCTGTCGCGATCGGCCCGCGCACGCGCCACGTCTTCGAACGCGGCCTGCACCTGCTGCGGCGGATCGATGCGCTGCACGGCCACGCCCGTCACCGCGAGGCCAGTACGATCGCGCTCGAGTGCGCGCTTGATCGCGTCGGCGAGCTGCACGCCGAGCGCGTCGCGGTTCGCGTTGAGCACGGCTTGCGTCGACTGCGTACCGACGAACGCGCGCACGGCCGCTTGCGCCGCCTGTGCCACGCTGCGGTCGGGATCGGCTGCCTGGAAGAGGAAATCGGTCGGCGACTTGACTTGATATTGCACGACGAGCCGAACGTCGACGATGTCGCCGTCGCGCGTGAGCATCGAGGCGTCTTTCACGCCTGCATCGGACACGGCGTTGCCGCGGCCGATTTCGACCGCGCGGGTTTGCGCCACGTTGACGAGTTCGTGCGTCTGGAACGGATACGGGAGGCGCCAGTGAACGCCGGTCGATACCGTACTGCGATACTGGCCGAACTGCAGCACGACGCCGGCCTGCCCTTCCTGCACGACGAAAACGCCGCTGCCGAAGTAAATCGCGATGAGTACGCCGATCACGATGCCGACGCCGATACGCGCAGCACGCCCGTTGTCGGGACGACGATCGCCGGGGCTACCGCCGCCTTGGCCTTTACCGCCGAACAGCCGTGCGAGACGGCGATTGAAGTCGCGCCAGAGCTCGTCGAGATCGGGCGGCCCCTCGGCGTCGCCCTGCCCGCGCTTCGGGTCGTTGGGCCGCTGCCGATTGCCGTTGCCGTCGCTGCGCCCCCAACGCGGGTCGCTGATCGACAACATGGCGCGCACACGCAGCCAGAAACTCCGCTCGTTGTATTCGTTCACCTGGGTTCGTTCGCTCGAGTTGGGAGAGCCGGTCAATGCCAATCCTTGCGCGCCCCGGACAGCGGGGGTTCGTCGAGGTCTTCGTGCGGCCGGTTCGTTAGGTCTTGTTCCGGCAGGTCTTCGTCCGGCGATGCCGACGCATCGTGTGCATCGGACAGGTCGGGCCAAGCGGACAGATTGTCTGAGGTGGCGATCTCGGCAATGGCTGCGCGCAGTGCATCCAAGCCTTGTCCCGTGCGCGCGCTCAAAAAGACGCGCGAAATATTACCATACTCGTCCCGCTCTACAGCCTCCCCACGTGCCGCCAACTCCGGTACTGCATCGATCTTGTTGAACACGAGAATCTGGCGCACCGTGTCCGCACCGATCTCGTGCAAAACCTCGTTCACCTGATCGATTTGATCGAGGCGCACGGCGCTCGATGCATCGACGACATGGAGCAGCACGTCGGCGTGAATCGTCTCTTCGAGCGTCGCCCGGAACGCGGCGACGAGCTGGTGCGGCAATTCGCGAATGAAGCCGACCGTATCGGACACGACGACCTGACCAGCCTCGTCGCCGAGATACACGCGCCGCGACGTCGTGTCGAGCGTGGCGAACAGCTGGTTGGCGGCGTACGCCTGCGCCTTCGTCAGCGCGTTGAAGAGCGTGGACTTGCCCGCGTTCGTGTACCCCACGAGCGAAACCGACATCGTCCGGTTACGTGCACGCTGACGGCGCTGCGTGCCATGTTGGCGACGCAGTTTTTCGAGTCGCAGCTTGAGCATCTTGATGCGCTCGCCGATCAGCCGCCGGTCGGTTTCGAGCTGCGTTTCGCCGGGGCCGCGCAAGCCGATGCCGCCCTTCTGACGCTCGAGGTGGGTCCATGCACGCACGAGGCGCGTGGACAGGTACTGCAGCTGCGCGAGCTCGACCTGCAGCTTGCCTTCGTGGCTGCGCGCGCGCTGCGCAAAAATGTCGAGAATGAGGCTCGTCCGGTCGACGACGCGGCGGTTCAGCGTGCGTTCGAGATTGCGCTGCTGTGCCGGTGCGAGGGCGTGGTTGAAGATGACGATTTCGACGTCGTTCGCCTCGCAGGCGAGCCGCAATTCCTCGGCCTTGCCGCTGCCGACGAACAGGGCTGCGTCGGGGCTTGAACGGCGCCCCGTCAACGTGACGGCGGGATGAGCGCCCGCGCTTTGCGCGAGCAGATTGAGTTCTTCGAGACTGGCTTCGAAGTCGATCTTGCCGAAATCGATGCCGACGAG
>CBJMQH010000094.1:0-13245 GCA_966431825.1 uncultured Trinickia sp. | reverse complement strand
CGGGGACTACCGGGCCGGCTTGGGCCGGCGCCGCGAGCACGACGGCGGCGGCCGTTGCGCTGAATGCCTCGGACGGCATCAAGCTCTCGAGCGGGAGCGTCGCCACCGGCTATTGGAATTTGAGCGGCTCGCCGGGCACGCTCGAGGCGCAGACACTGTCGCCCGGCCCGTACGACGTGCCTGCCGTGCAAGTCACCGTGACACGCGATGCCACGCAAAACGGCGGCGCCGTGTCGCTGCTGCTCGGCAACTTTCTCAATCTGGCGAGTACGCCCGGCAGCGCGACCGCGGTCGCCGTAGCGGCGGCTCCAGCCACCGTCGGCGCGGGCGGGTTGTTTCCCGTCGTCATCGATCAATGCGTGCTCAACACTTACTGGAACAGCCAGACCAACGAGCCGCTGATCGATCCGTCGACCGGCGCGCCCTATGAGTTCGAGATCGGCAACGGGCATCTCTACGCCGCCTCGTGCGAGGCCGGGCAATGGACATCGTTCCTCGTCAACGCGAACAACGTGCCGACGATTCGCGGGTTGATCGCCTCCGGCAATCCGTCGCCGCTCTCGATCGGTGACAGCATCTGGATCGAACCGGGCGTCAAGACCACGATCTACAGCAGCGTGCCGGTTGGCGCCACCGTCGTGGTGCCGGTCGCGACGCAAATCGTCAGCAAAACCTACGTGCCGATCGTCGCGTTTGCGGCTTTGCACATCGACGGGTCCTACGGCGGCAGCAAAAAGTACATTCAAGGCCACTTCGTCGGCGGCTGGCGGATCCCCGTGCAGGCAGCCGGCGTCGGCCCCAACTACGGAGCCTATGTCGCCCCGCGGCTCGCCCTCTGACCAGCGCGCCCCTACCCTTTAGCAAACCTTACGGCGCGTAGCGAACATCGCCGGTTCGCGCCCTATTTCCATTACAGCTCTCAAGCTCGCCGGCAATTCTGCCGTTGATATCTACACGTCCGTCGTCCCGGCGGCGTACAGCAGTCCGAAGTCTCGATTCGAGCCCATCGATCCTCACCACGAGAATCATGATTGCCACTCTTCGCACCCGCATTCTTCTCATAGCGTCGGCCACCGTCGTCGGCGCCCTCGTCGTCTCCGGCGCCGCGACCTATGCGGTCGTCCGCGCGAACACGATGGATACGATTTCCCAGAACTTGAGCGCGATCGCCGGCGCCAACACGCTCGCGATCGACAAATGGGCGTCCGCCAAGGCGCAGGCCGTGGCGGCCACCGCCGAGGTGATCGAGCACGGCGATCCGCAAGGCTTCGCCAAGCAGATGGGACGCGCGGACGGTTTCCCGATCACGACTGTCGGCTGGAGCGACAAAAGCTTCCTGTCGACGAGCCCGTCGACCCCTTCGGACTACGATCCGACCGCCCGCCCCTGGTATAAGCAGGCGATCGCAGCCGGCAAGCTGTTAGTGACGAAGCCTTACGGCGACGCCTCGACAGGTGTGCCCTACGTCTCGTTTGCCGCGCCGATGATCCGCAACGGCGAGAGCGTGGGCGCCATCAGCGGCGCCGTGCCGCTCGACGGGGTGCGCGACGTCGTCGCTGCCGTGCATCCGACACCGTCGAGCCTCGCATTCGTCGTTTCGCGCGACGGGCAGGTCATCGCGCATCCGGACGCCAAGCTGATCCTGAAACCGTCGACCGATATCTCGCCCGATCTGACGGCGAGCGCGCTGGCGTCGCTTGCACAAGCCAGCGAGCCGATGCCGCTCTCGCTCGGCGGTTCTGAGAAGCTGTTGAAGGCGCTGCCCGTCAACGGCACGGACTGGTACCTCGTGATCGCACTCGACAAAGCCGAAGCCACGGCCGGACTCGCGCATGTGGTCCAGGCGCTTGGTGCTGCGATGGTGCTGCTCACGCTGGCCGCCGTCGCGATCGCCGCCTACTTCACGTCCCATTCGTTCCGAGGCCTCTCGCGTGTGCGTGCGGCGCTGGATACGATCGCGTCGGGCGGCGGCGACTTGACGCATCGCCTGCCCGTGACCGGCAGCGATGAAGTCGCACACATCAGCGCGGCGTTCAACGCGTTCGTCGACAAGATCAGTGCGACGCTGCTCGAAGTGCGGGCCGGCGTGGAAAGCATGAAGACGGCCACGAGCGAGATCGAGATGGGCAACCGCGATCTGTCGCAGCGCACGGAGACATCGGCCAGCAATCTGCAGCACACGTCGTCGGCGCTGACCGAGCTCACCGCCAGCGTGAAGCAGTCGGCCGAGGCGGCCGTGCAGGCCACGCGCCTTGCGAAGGATGCGAGTACCGCGGCCGCCCGCGGGGGCGAGGTGGTCACGAGCGCCGTGAGCTCGATGGACGAGATTTCGAAGGCGTCGGCACGCATCACCGAGATCATCAGCGTGATCGACAGCATCGCGTTTCAGACGAACATCCTCGCCCTGAATGCGGCGGTGGAAGCGGCGCGGGCCGGCGAGAACGGACGCGGGTTCGCTGTCGTGGCCGGGGAAGTGCGCAGTCTTGCGCAACGCAGTGCGGCCGCCGCGCGCGAGGTGAAGGAATTGATCATGGCGGCCGAGGCCAGCGTGAGTACCGGCACTTCGCGCGTGCAGGCGGCCGGTACGGCGATGCACGAGATCGTCGACGGCATCGATCGCGTCGCACGGATCATCAGCGAAATCGACGGTGCGATGGGCGAACAGAGCACCGGCATCGGCCAGATCGATTCGAGCGTCGCGGAGATGGACCATGCGACGCAGCAAAACGCGGCGCTCGTCGAACAGTCGACCGCCGCTTCGGCCACGCTGGCCGAGCAGGCACAGAGCGTGGCCAACGTCGTCGCGCTGTTCAAGCTGCTGGAGCGTTAAGCGTCGACGCGCGCGCGGTCCGTCAACGTCGCGTGCGCAAACCGCGCCAGGCGGCAGCGAGCGGCCAGGCCCACGACGGCGCACGCCATGTCGACGGTGCAAGTGCACGCACCGGCGGGCGGCGTGTCCGCGCATCGGCACCGTTGATCTGCGCGAGCCGCGAGTCGATGGTGTCCAGGTAGGCCTGACCCTTCGCATTCATCACCTGGCGCGGATGCGGCTGCCCGACGCTTTCGAAGGCTTCGATAATGTCATCGCCGCGCAAGCGCTCCGGCAGCTTGGCATAGGCTGTGCGGACCCGATCCTCAGGCCGCACGTCGCCCTCGCCGAAAAGCTCGTCGCTGTCCTCATGCTCGGCCTGCCGAACGTACGCGCCGTCGATGATTTCGCGCAACAGCGCGTGTGCCGACTCCGCAGACGTGGCGCCGAGTTGGGCCAAGCTGCGCCCGATATCGTTCAGCAACATTTGATGCGTCACACGTTGCTGGTCCTGAAACGCCAGGATCACCTCGGCGTCGTCCACTCGCTCCTCGCCGTCTATCCAGGCAACCTCCTCGCGCATCGCGGCCGGAAGAACGCCCTCCAGCAAGTTCGCGTCGAAGGTCCCCGCGGGATGGGCGCCGACGAGATGAGCAAGATCACGCGCCAGTGCCTTCGCCTCGCCATCCTCCCGCCGATGGGCTGCAACCTTTTCTTCCGGCCCATGATGGACGACGTTATGCGTCGATTGCAGCTTCGTGGCAACGCGATTCGCCTCGCCGATCTCGCCCTCTATGCGGGCTCGAGGGGCGAATGTCACCTTCTTGTCCGCTGCCTTCGCGCCGTGGTCGGCCAGGAAGTCCCGCGTCAGATCCGTAGCACGCTCGGCGTGCATCAGCCTCACCAAGGCGTTCTGGCGCACCGCCAACGTCTTGAGCGCACTGCGCGGTGCTACGGATGACGAGGATCCGCCCGCCCGTTCCGCCTTCGAACCGGGCAGCGCATGTCCGAAGGCCAGACGCTTGCTGCCGGCCGCTCTCGCCTCTCGCTCGACCGGCGAATCGCTGTCCGATGCTTCCGTGATCTCGCTCGTGCGGGTCGGGGAAAGGGCGTTGGTTCTCATGATCAATGTATAGGCTCAAATCGTCGGACCGTGCTCGGCTTGGCGCTAATCGATCGAGGCATTGTGCCGCGCACATGGGGCGCACCGGGCGGACACGCGGCGAATAACCAGGCCCGCCAGCGAACGTACGGGACGTTCGCCGGCGCAGCGCGAACCCATGCTGGGCCACCGCCCGGCGCGCCGCCCCGCACAGGTTCAGCCGGTTTCAGGTCACGCGCTCGGAGCCGCTTGCAACGCTGCCAGCTGCGATTCGTACTGGGCCGCGAGCGGGCCCGCTTCGATCCGCGCCTTCAGGTCGTTCAGGTAATTTTCGGTGTAGCTTTTCGCCACCGATAGCGGCACGTCGATGGCCTGATTGATGGCTTTTTCCGCAATCTTCTTGGCAAGACCGTCGCGCATCGCGATTTTTGCTTCCGGACCGGAAATGTCGCCCACGGCCTGCGCCGCGATCCCAAGCCCGGCTTCGAGGAGCGCCTGCTTGATGTCGCCGCCGCTGATCGCCGTGTGCAGCACCTTCATCGCCTGCGATTCGCTTTCCAGCGCAAGCGAAGCCGCATCGGCAATCTCGCCGATGCCAGGGATGAAGCTGAGTGCGCTCATCGCCGTCGCCGCCCAATCCAGCACAGTCGATCCGATCTTGAGAGCCTCGTTCAGGGCATGCTGGAGAAAACCCCCGTTGTGCTTTGGCGTCTTGATCTCGGGCTGGTCGGCAATACCCAGTGTCATGTCGACGACGGCTCGGCTGTCGGCATCGGTTGTAGCCGTATGCGTTCGCGGTTTTTGGACGTCTTTGTTGGCCGCCGACATGTTGTCGAAGAAGTGATGGAAGTCGTTTTGGCTGATGTTGCCCGAATCCACCGTGTGGCCGCCGCCGAACGAGAAGAAGCCATGGTGAGTCTTGTAGCCCGTGATCGAGTTGTTCAAGATGCCGAACAGCACCGGATCGCTCAAAAGCTGCTTCGCGGCGGCGCGCGTCTTCGAGTCGAGCTTCGCGTCTTCGGTCATCGACGAAAGCCTGTCTCGCGTCAGGTCGCCTCCACCGAAAAACGCATCCTGATGCGCATTGACCGCTTCGAGCGTGTTCATCTCGTCCCGCGTCATGCTGATCGAGGACGATGCGGCCTGCTCAAAGTCCGCCGTGGACATCTCGTCACCGCCCGCCAGCTTGTCCCACGCATCGCGATGTTCGCGGAAATACTGCGCTGCGGCGATCACTTGCGGCGGCGTTTTGCCGGTCTTCGCATCGCCATCGACGATTTGTTTGAAGACATCCTGGCTCAGCGTCTTGGGCAGGTTTTCGGAATACTTGTAGAGTTCGCGCAGCGCATCGCTTTCGGTCATTACCTGCGGTTCGCCGTTACCCGATCCATCTGACGGGACATAGTTGTCCGCATAGGCTTGTGCCATTCGCTCGTTGTATTGAGCAACCTGTGGGTGGTTGGCAGAGAACGACTCCAGATCCTTTGCCTTGATCTTGCCGCCGCAGCGGCCGTCACCTTGCGAGCCAATCGCGAATGCAAGCCCGGGGTCCTGCTGCAATCCCTGCAGCGCCGCCTTCAGATCGGGCGGAGTAGATGGGTCGTTGATCTTGTCGTCGAGAGAATCGAGCTGCAACGGGCACTGATCCTTATGTCGGTCCAGCACGGCTACGATCTGCAGTTGCTGATCGGTCAGCGTGCCGCCGTTCCAGGTGAGCGTCGGCTCGGCACCAGGAACATCGGCCGATGCGGGTGCGCCGGCCATATTCGCGTTCTGCTCGCTCGGAGCACTGTTGCTTGGCCCCGGATCGCTGTCGTTGCCGACAAGTGCGCCGAGAGAAGAGGCGAACATCGCATCGATCTGCGCATTGATCTGCGCGTTGATCTGCTCGGTTGTCTCGGCGGTGTTCTGACCGGCGCTCGGTGCTTCCTGCGGTGGCGGCATGCCCGTATAGGCATTGTCCACCTGTGAGGTGTTAAGGGGCGACATGAGAGTACCTTCGAGAAAGGTTGCGGATGGCGAAGACAGCGAATATTGCTGTCGGGCCGGGCTCCGGCACATGTAGCACTCGAAAGTAGAAACGACGCGCGAACGCCCGGCCTGAGTGCAGCCTAGAAGATTCGCCCGCGTGTCGCATCCGTTCGCGGCGAAACTGCATCGGCTGGAACGAATCGGCGCCCAGCCTCCAAAAGATAACGGCGAGCGCAAGGCTCGCCGTTATCTTCCTCAACCCGCCGGCGCGGCCGGAGGAGCCGATGCGCCCTGCGGCGCCTGCGTCTGCCCATAGGCAGGCGCGTCGGCCGGCCGCGGCACTTCGCCGGTATCGGCGATCCACCCGCCCCCGAGCGCGACATACAGGTTCACAAGATTCGACAGACGCGCGACGCGCGCGTTGATCAGCGACTGCTGCGCCGAATACAGGTTCGTCTGCGCCGTCAGCACCTGCAAATAACTGTCGACGCCGTTCTTGTAGCGCAACTGCGACAGATCGAGCGAACGCTGCTGAGCAAACGTATTGCGCGTGAGCGCGCCGATCTGCTCGTCGTACGTGCTGCGCGCAGCCAGATCGTCAGCCACTTCGCGGAACGCCGATTGAATCGCCTTCTCGTACTGCGCGATCTGAATGTTCTTCTGGACGTGCGCCAGATCGAGGTTCGCGATATTCGACCCGCCCTCGAAGATCGGCAGCGTGGCCTGCGGCACGAAGCTCCATGCCGCCGAGCCGGCCTTGAACAACCCGCCGAGCGTCGGGCTCGCCGTGCCGAACGCAGCCGTCAGCGAGATCTTCGGAAAGAACGCCGCCCGCGCCGCGCCGATGTTCGCATTCGCGGCCCGGAGCGAGGCCTCGGCTTCCATGATGTCGGGGCGCCGCGTCAAAAGATCGGACGGCAACCCGGCCGGAATGTCGGTCAACAAGTCCTGATCGCCGAGCGAGCGCCCTGGCGGCAAGTCGTCAGGCAACGGCTGCCCCACCAGCAACACGAGCGCATTCTCGGCCTGCGCCCGTGCACGTGCCTGCGCCTCCCGGTTCGCACGCGCCTGCTCGAGCACCGTTTCGGCCTGACGCAGATCGAGTTCGGACCCCGTACCGTTGTCGAACTGCAGCTTCGTCAATGCGTACGATGCCTGCGCCGACTTCAGCGTGTCGTCGGTCACCTTCAGCAGATCGTCGACAGCCAGCATCTGCAGATACTGATCGGCCACCTGCGAGACGAGCGAAATCTCGCTCGCCTTGCGCGCCTGCGCCGTCGACAGATACTGCTCGAGCGCCCGATCCTTGAGGCTGCGAATGCGGCCCCAGAAGTCGATCTCCCACGACGTGCCGAGCTTGGCCGAATACTGCTGCGTGATCGTCTGCCCCGCAAACGACAGGTCCTTCGGCGTGCGCGTCACCGATTTCTGGCCCGTGGCATCGAGCGTCGGGAACAGCTGCGCGCGCGTGATCCGATACTGCGCGCGCGCCGCATCGACATTCAGGACTGCCACACGCAGGTCGCGATTGTTCTCCAGGGCGAGCGCGATGATGCGCTGCAGCCTCGGGTCCGAGAAGAAATCGCGCCAGCCGATATCGGTCGCGGCTTGCCCGTTCGCACTGTGGGCGCCCGCCACCGGTTGCGTCGCGTAGACGCCCGAGGCGGGAAACGTCGCCGCAACGGGCGCATCGGGGCGCACGTACTTCGGCTCCATCGTGCAGCCCGCCGCCAACGCCGCTACGGCGAGCGCCATCAGAGAATAATTTCGCATCTCAATGTCCTTCCTTACCCGAGTCGGCCGGGCCGCCCTCGCCTTCGTCGTCATGATGCTCGCGCTCGCGGGCGTGCGCTTCGGCCTTGGCCGCAGCCTGATCGACATCCTCCGTTTCCCCCGCGAACTTCGCACGAATCACGACGAAGAACATCGGGATGAAGAAGATCGCCAGGAACGTCGCCGTCAACATGCCGCCGATCACACCCGTGCCGATCGCATGCTGGCTGGCCGAACCGGCGCCGTTGCTGATCGCGAGCGGCAGCACGCCGAGAATGAACGCGAGCGAAGTCATCAGAATCGGTCGCAACCGCAGCCGCGCCGCTTCCATCGCCGCCTCGACCGGGCCGATTTTTTCGCTCTGCTGAAGTTCGCGTGCAAACTCGACGATCAGAATCGCGTTCTTCGCCGATAGCCCCACCGTGGTCAGCAGGCCGACCTGGAAGAACACGTCGTTTTCCAGGCCGCGCAGCGTCGCGGCCAGCAGTGCACCGATCACGCCGAGCGGCACGACCATGATCACCGAGAACGGAATCGACCAGCTCTCATAAAGTGCGGCAAGACAGAGGAACACGACCAGAATCGACAGACCGTAGAGAATCGGCGCCTGCGAGCCCGACTGGATTTCCTGGAACGAGAGCCCCGTCCACGAGTAGCCGATACCTGCCGGCAGCTTCGCCGCGATCTTCTCCATGGCCTGCATCGCCTGGCCCGTACTCTTGCCCGGCGCCGCGGAGCCCTGAATTTCCATCGACGAAATGCCGTTGTAACGTTCGAGCTTCGGCGATCCGTAGGTCCAGTGCCCCGTTGCGAACGACGTGAAGGGCACCATCGAGCCCGACCCGTTGCGCACGTACCAGTTCGCCATGTCCTCGGGCGACATCCGGAACGGTGCATCGGCCTGTACGTAGACCTTCTTGATCCGGTTGTCGAGATCGAGGAAGTTGTTCACGTACGACGAGGCCCAGGCCACCGAGAACGTCTGGTCGATCGACTGCGGCGTGACACCGAGCGCCGATGCCTTCTCCCGATCGATGTCGACCTTGAACTGCGGCGTGTCGTTCAGCCCGTTCGGGCGTACGCCCATGAGCGTCGGATCCTTCGACGCCATCCCCAACAGCTGGTTGCGCGCCGCCATCAACGTGTCGTGGCCGAGGCCCGCGTTGTCCGTCAGCTCGAAGTCGAAGCCGGCCGCCGTACCGAGTTCGGGGATCGACGGCGGGTTGATCGGGTACACCAACGCGTCCTTGTAACCCGCATAGTGTCCGAACATCCGACCGATGATCGCCTGCACCTTCTGGTCCGCATGCTGGCGCTGCGAGAAATCCTTCAAGCGCACGAACACGAGACCCGAGTTCTGCCCGCGGCCGGCGAAGCTGAAGCCGTTCACGGTGAACGCCGATTCGACGAGATCCTTCTCCTGCGTGAGCAGGTAGTGGGAAATGTTCTCGAGCGTGCGTTCGGTCGTTTCCTGGGTCGAGCCCGTCGGCGTCTGCACGAGCACGAACATCAGCCCCTGGTCTTCGTCGGGCAGGAACGACTTGGGCAGACGCACGAACAGCATCCCCACTGCAACGATCACGACGATGTAGATGAGGAGCCACCGACCCGAGCGGCGAATCACGTGATGCACGCCTGACGAATACTTGTCGCGGCTCTTGTTGAACGTGCGGTTGAACCAGCCGAAGAAACCGGTCTTCGCCTCATGATGGCCCGGCTCGATCGGCTTCAGAATCGTCGCGCAAAGCGCCGGCGTCAGCACCAATGCGACCAGCACGGACAGCACCATCGCCGAGACGATGGTCAGCGAGAACTGCCGGTAAATCGCCCCGACCGAACCGCCCGACATCGCCACCGGCACGAATACGGCCGAGAGCACGAGTGCCACGCCGACGAGGGCCCCGGTGATCTGATCCATTGCCTTGCGCGTGGCCTCGCGCGGCGACAAGCCTTCCTCGCTCATCACCCGCTCGACGTTCTCGACCACGACGATCGCATCGTCGACGAGCAGACCGATCGCGAGCACGAGCCCGAACATCGAGAGCACGTTGATCGAGAAGCCCACGACGCTCATGATCGCGAACGTGCCGAGCAGCACCACCGGCACGGCGATCGTCGGGATCAGCGTCGCCCGCAGGTTCTGCAGGAACAGGTACATCACGAGGAACACGAGCACGATGCCTTCCAGCAGCGTCTTGATCACTTCCTCGATCGAAAGACGCACGAACGGCGTCGTGTCGTACGGGTACTTCACCACGAGCCCGTGCGGGAAGTACTTCGACAGCTCGTCGATCTTCTGGCGCACTTCCTTCGCCGTCTGCAACGCGTTCGCCCCGGTGGCGAGCTGAATCCCGAAGCCCGCCGTCGGCTGGCCGTTGTAGCGCGTGTTGAAGTTGTACGTTTCGCCGCCCAGTTCGATACGCGCGACATCCTTGATGCGCACCTGCGAGCCGTCCGGATTGACCTTCAGCAGCACGTTGCCGAAATCTTCAGGTGTGCGCAGCAGTGTCTGCTCGGTGACCGTTGCTTGCAGCGCCTGCCCTGGGATGGAAGGCGTCCCGCCCAGCTGCCCGGCCGCGATCTGGACGTTCTGACCCTGCAACGCCGATGTCACGTCGCCCGGCGTCAAGCTGTAATTGGTCAGCTTGTGCGGGTCGAGCCAGATCCGCATCGCATACTGCGTACCGAACAAGGTGACCGTACCGACGCCGTCGAGACGGCTGATCGGGTCCTGAACGTGCGACGCCACGTAATTCGCGAGGTCGTAGCGGTTCATGCTGCCGTCCTCGGATACGAACGCGAGCACGAGCAGGAAGCTGCTGCTCGACTTCGTCACCTTCGTGCCGAGCTGCTGCACCACCGTCGGCAACAGCGGCGTGGCAAGCGACAGCTTGTTCTGCACCTGCACCTGCGCGATGTCCGGGTTCGTGCCGGCTGCAAACGTCAGCGTGATCGTGCCCGTGCCCGAGTCGTCGCTCGTCGAGGACAAGTACAACAGGTGATCGAGGCCGCTCATCTGCTGCTCGATAACCTGCGTCACCGTGTTTTCGACGGTCTTCGCCGATGCCCCCGGATAAGTCGCGCTGATCTGGATCGAAGGCGGTGCGATCGTCGGATACTGCGCGATCGGCAGATTGAAGATCGACGCCACCCCCGCGAGCATCAGGATGATCGCGATCACCCAGGCGAAGATCGGTCGGTCGATAAAAAACTTGGCCATGTGTCGGACTCCCGATCGTTACGCGCCGGACGCCGCACCGGGCGCCGAGGCGCCGCTCGCCGGTTTCGGCAACTGTGCCGGAACGGCCTTCACGGTCATGCCGGGGCGCACCTTTTCCGTACCCTGAACGATCACGCGGTCGCCCGGTTGCAAACCGTGGTTGACGATCCAGTCCGCGCCACGCATCCCACCCGTGTCGAGCACGTGCGGCGCGACCTTGTTGTCCGACGCGACGACCAGTGCGACCGCCGCACCCTTCGGGTCGTGCGTCACGCCGATCTGCGGCACGAGCATCGCCGTTTCGTTGACGCCTTCCTCGATGCGCGCGCGCACGAACATGCCCGGCAGCAGCACGCGGTCCGGATTCGGGAAGACCGCCCGGATCGTGACCGAGCCCGTGGCCTGATCGACGGTCACGTCCGAGAACTGCAGCTTGCCCGCGAGCGGATAGGGCCGCCCGTCCTCGAGGATCAGCGTGACCTTCGCCGCGCCTTCGCCGCTTGTCTTCAACCGGCCCTCCTGCATCTCGCGACGCAGCTTCAACCCATCGAGGCTCGACTGCGTCAGGTCGACGTAGACCGTGTCGATTCGCTGAATCGTGTCCATCAGCGTCGCCTGGCTCGCCTGGACGTAAGCGCCCGGCGTCACCTGCGAGACACCGGTGCGGCCCGAGATCGGCGCGACGACATCGGTGTAGCCGAGGTTGATCTGCGCCGTTTCGACCGAGGCCTTGGCGGAAGCCACATCGGCCGCAGCCTGGCCTTGGGCGGCGACGGCGTTGTCGTAATCCTGCTTGCTGACGGCGTTGGCCGCGACGAGCACCTTGTAGCGGTTCGCCTGGGCAGTCGTGCTGGCCAGGTTGGCTTCGGCCTTGGCGAGTGCGGCCTTCGCGCTGTTCAGCGAAGCGAGGTACGGAGCCGGATCGATCTTGTAGAGCCGCTGCCCCGCTTTGACTTCACTGCCCTCGGTGAACTCGCGGCGCTGGACGATGCCGTCCACGCGAGCGCGCACCTGAGCGACGAGAAACGCGCTCGTGCGGCCCGGCAATTCGGTCAGTACGGGAACAGGGGTAGGTTCAACGGTAATGACGCCGACTTCGGGTGTCTGTTGCGGCGGCGCCGATTGTTTTTGTCCGCATGCGGCAAGCGCCAAGGCAGCCGTCGCGACACAGATGGAGCGGAGTAGAACCGGTTCGACACGCATGGAGCGACCTCTGGTCAAAGACTGGGAGCACAGTGAATTCGCAACGCCCCATCCCCCATGAGGCGCGCGGCGCGACACATGTCGCGACTGACGCTTGACGATGCCGGCAGATGCGCACCGGTGCGCGGCAGCCGGAACTGCGCGCTTTCCGCGTGAAACCCTTGCGCGAGGAAATGCGCTGTCGGCAGTTCAGGCAGTGCCGGCCTGCCGTCGGGGCGCGAACGATTGAGGATATTAACCGTGATTTCGTGACGGGCCGTTCAAACGAAGCAGCATTGTATATACATTCGCGACTGTATGTAAAATACCCCACTATTACGAACCGTCACGCGTCGGGGTGCCCGGCGCGGCTTACTGTCCGCTTTCACACGGACCTCCGCCGATATGGTCAGACGAACAAAGGAAGAAGCGCTGGCGACACGCAACGGGATTCTCGATGCGGCCGAGCAGGTCTTCTATGAAAAGGGTGTATCGCGTACGACGCTCGCCGACATTGCTGCGGCGGCCGGCGTGACGCGCGGGGCAATCTATTGGCATTTTGCGAACAAGGGCGAAGTGTTCACGGCGATGTTCGACCGCGTGCTGCTGCCGATCGAGGAACTGGGCAAACCGCCGGCAGACGGCGGCCACCCCGATCCGCTCGTACGGCTCGCGCAGGTCATGAAGTGGTGCCTGCGCGCGGCGCACGACGACCCCCAGCGCCGACGCGTGTTCGACATTCTGTTTCTCAAATGCGAGTTCGTCGACGAAATGGGGCCGGTGAAAGCCCGCCAGCAGCGCAACATGGAGGAGGGAGTCAGCAAGATCGAGGCCGATCTTGCGGAAGCGGTCGAACGTGCGCTGTTGCCGAGCGATCTCGATGTGCATCGGGCGGCACTGTTCATTCACGCGTTCGTCGGCGGGTGCCTGCGCGACAGCCTCATGCTGCCGGGCACGCTGAACTTCGGTGCGCACTGCGAAGCATTTGTCGACGCATGCTTCGACATGCTCCGCACGAGCCCGGCGCTGCGGCGCACGTGAGCGGCGCGAGCCGCCGAGCCGCCGAGCCGCCGAGCCGCGCGCCGCGCGCCGCGTGACTACTTGCGGCGCGCGCGCAGGAGCCGTCAGGCTGCGGCGCCTGCGCGCTCGCGCGCTGCGTGATTCGACGCATAAATCGTCGAGCGTTCG
>CBJMQH010000093.1:0-13294 GCA_966431825.1 uncultured Trinickia sp. | reverse complement strand
GGTCGCCGGGCGACATTTCGTCGGGCGCTGCATCGGCGGGCGTCTGTGCCATCGATCCGATATACGAACCCATCCGGTTCGGATCGTCGCGCAACGAGGCTTTGACGTTCGCGGGCTTGATATCCATGCCAACCCAGATGCCGGCGTGCTGCCCCGAAAGGAGAACGAAATATTCGAGCGTATTGAGCTTGTCGCCGTTGATGCTGGCGCTGTTCGTGAAACCGCCGAAAATTTTGTCCTTCCAACCGGCTTCGAACCAGATCTTCGACGATGCGTCCGCAAACTTCTTGAACTGCCAGCTGGGGCCGCCCATGTAGGTCGGCGAGCCGAAGATGATCGCATCGGCAGCGGCAAGCGTTTCCCAGGCACCGTCGGCCAGATTCCCGTCGGCATCGATGGCGACGAGTGCGGCGTGGGCGCCTTCGGCGACCGCTTCAGCCATACGCTTGGTATGTCCGTAGCCCGAGTGATAGACGACGACCGTCTTAGCCGGCGAGTTGGCTTGATCCATGACTGCTCCTTTAGTTGAGTGGTTGTCCGTGCAGGACATGGGAAGGCAGTCTACCCAGTCAGAAGTGCCATATAAATGACAGCAGCCCGAAATTTCTATTCAAGCTGACACAACAATGCACGCCGTCGGACCGCTTGGAAATCGCTGCGCGTGTCACGACGGCAGCGAACCCGCTAACATGTCGCGACGCGTCCGGGCGTCGATGAACCGATAGAAAGGTGAGAGCGCCTTACTGGGTATGTGCAGTCCAAGCGCGTGGCGGCCCCGGTCCAACACGTGGAGGTATGGGAAATGACATGTGTCGCGCAGTGGATTCCCGAGGACGGTGCAGGTGCCGAGCACCTGGTGTTGCAGGTCGGACCGGAGGAAGTGACCGGCGAGGCTGTGGTTGTCGGCACGCGCTTCGGTGCACCCTACGGTGCGCATTATCGGGTGGAGATGGCGGCGGACTGGACGGTGCGCCGCGTGTTGGTCGCGCTGACGGACGGCCGAAAACTCGTCGTGTCCGCTGATGGCCGCGGCCATTGGCACGACATCGACGGCAAGCCGCTGCCGATGCTCGATGGGTGTATCGATATCGATATTTCAGCCACGGCCTTTACCAATACGCTGCCGATCCGCCGGCTCGGGCTAACGAAGGGGGAGCGACGCGAGATCCGCGTAGCCTATCTGGCGATACCGGCGTTGACCATCGAACCGGTCGATCAGGCTTACACGTGCATCGAGCCGCGACGACGCTACCTGTACGAGGGGCTGTTCCGCGACTTCGAAGCGGAACTGGCGGTCGACACGAATTGGCTGGTCGAAGACTATCCGACGCTTTTTAAGCGAATCAAGTAGTGCACTGCTGCACTGCGCTTCACCGAAGCTACGATCCGGGTTCGCTCGGAAAAATGGGCAAGCCCAAATCGCGGTACCGAACGAACAACCCACCGTTCATCAGTGACCGGAGATACGCATGAGCCAGATCGAAGAAGTTTTCCCCTACCTGCGTGTGCGCGGCGCCGCTGCGGCGATCGAATTCTATGCGCAGGCCTTCGGCGCCGTTGAACAATTCAGGCTGACCGAGCCGAGCGGTCGCATCGGCCATGCACAGATAACCGTCGGCCCGGTGACCATCATGCTATCCGACGAGTTTCCCGAATACGGCATTTTTGCGCCTACCGGCGAAAGCAAGGCCAGCATGATCCTGCACATCCATTGCAGCGACGTCGACCAGCTGCTGGCCCGTGCCGTCAAAGCAGGCGCCTCGATTACCCGCCCGCTCACCGATCAGTTCTACGGCGAACGAACGGCGGCCGTGCGCGATCCATTCGGCCACGAATGGTTGCTGGGCTCCGAGATCGAAGCGCTGACACCAGAGGAAATGCAGCGCCGATACACAGCGCTGCTAAGCAAATAGCCAAGACATCCGTTGCGGTAGCGCCCCCGACCTTTTGCTGCAGACGGGACCGGGCAGCGAATCAGCGCATCCCGCCGCTGGCGACAATGCGCTCGCCTGTCAGCCAGCGCGAATCATCGGACGCGAGAAACACGGCAATCGAAGCGATGTCTTCGGGTTTGCCTGCGCGACCGAGCGGCGTCTGCGCCACCAGGGCCGTTTCGAACTCCGAACCGGCGATGCCCGCAGCGTGCGTCCCTTCGGTAATGACGATGCCCGGGTTGATCGCGTTCACGCGAATCTTGCGCGCCCCAAGTTCGCGCGCCAATACGCCGGTGATCGCATCGACGGCTCCTTTCGTGCCCGAGTAAACCGCGCTGCCCGGCGGCGTGATCGTCGTCACGACGGAGCTCACGTTGATGACGCTGGCGCCCTCGCCCAGATGCTTCAGCGCAGCCTGCGTCATGAGCAGCGGGCCCAACACGTTGATGTCGAACTGACGATGAAATTGCGCTTCGGTAAATTCCTCGATCGGCGCCATTTCATAGACACCTGAATTATTAACGAGGATGTCGATGCGGCCGTACGTTTCAACCGCTGCATTGATGATGGCCTGCGCGTCCGCGGCCTTCGAGACGTCGCCGCCGACCGCGATCGCACGGCCGTCGGCCGCCGTGATGGACGCAACGACAGCATCCGCACCCGCCTTGCTGCTAGCGAAATTGACGACCACCGAAGCGCCTTCCGCTGCGAGCGCCTTGGCGATACCCGCGCCGATACCCTTCGATGCACCCGTGACGACCGCTACCTTTCCAGCGAGCTTGCCCATTTCGTTTCTCCAGTCGATTCAATCGATTTGAAAATGGCCGGCTGTTGCGTGAACAACCGGCCTGACGTGGAAGAAATGTAGAGAGTCGCTGCGTCGCGATAAAGCGGTTCAAGACGAAATGACTAGCGGGATTGCGCGAACAATCCCTCCGAACGGAAGTTTATTGGCCGACAGGCGATTTCGTGCTCGGCCTGGCCAGCGTATTGTTGGTGCCCCAAGCCGGCATGGCTTCGGACGTGCTGCCGCTCATACCGCTCTGCTGGTTCGCTGACGACGCATCCGACGACCCCATACCGCTGCCCCAATTCGTCTGCCCAGGTGTGCCGTAGCCGCTTTCCACGGCGACCGGCGATTTCGTGGTCGGCGTAGCCAGCGTGTTGTTCTGTGCAAAAACGCCATTCGAAAGCACGAGTGCGGCGGCGGCCGCGACCAGTGTGCATGCTGCCTTCTTCATGATTCGCTCCTCCATAGTTGAGCTGGAACGAGGCCACACCATTCCAGGTAACCTCAAGCTTAGGGAAGCGACCTCATGAATTTAAGTACGCAGTGCGCAATGGTGAATTTCCATATTCGGGCTAATAGCCCAAGTCAGCTCGCCCTCAAGGCGGTGGCGATCGGCAACCGCGCTGCGCGGACTGCGGGGAACAACCCACCGAGCATACCGATCACGCACGCGAGCACGACACCCGACACGAGCAGCGAAGCCGTGACCGTCAGATGGAATACGACCTGCGTAAAGCCCGCGCCGAGCGTGTTGACCGTGTTGCCGTTGAAAAACAGCCACGCGGCAAACGAACCGATCGCACTGCCGATCAACGCGAGCAACAACGATTCGACCAAGATTGAAACAACGATCGGCAAGCCGCTGAAGCCGATCGCACGCAGCGTCGCAATCTCGCGCGTGCGCGTCGAGACTGCCGTATACATCGTATTGATTGCACCGAAGCTCGCGCCCAGCGCCATGATGCCGCCCACGAAGTACGCCAGCAGGTTCAGCAGCTTGGACAAGTTGCGCGACTGTGCCGCGTAGTACTCGGTTTCGCGCTGCACGCTGACTTTCAGCGTCGGGTCCGTGGTCAGCGCTGCCTTGAACCGGTCGAACGCGTCGGCCGATTGAAGCATGACCGATACCGATTGAAAGATATTGCGGCGGTAGGCCGACAGCACCGTCTCGACATCACCTTGCAGCTCCGATTCGTGCGCGTCGCCGCCCGTCTCGAACACACCGACGACGGTCCATTCCGAATCGCGGAACGCAATATGACTGCCGATATCGAGGCCCTTGAACTGCGCGAGCGCCGACTTGCCGACGATCAGTTCACGCACGGCGGGCCGAAACATGCGGCCGGCAACCAGACGAAGTTCAGGACGCAGCGCCAACGCATTCGGCCCGACGCCGCGCAGCGTCACGTTCGCGTCGGCACCGTCCTTCTTCTGCGGCAACGCCACGATCACCACGGCTTCAGCCGAAGCCACCGGCCGCCCGGCGGCATCCTTGCGTACACCGGGGGCATCCATGATCGTCTGTGCATTGGGCCGGTCGATCGTGCTCGACAGCTCGGCCTCCGAACCCGAGCGCAGAACAATCGCCCGGTCGGTGCGCGCCGTGCCCTTCAACGTCTTCGTGAATCCTTCCGCCATCGCAAGCACCGAGACCATCACGGCCACGGTCACGGCAATGCCGATGACGATGACCCAGGCCGTACCGATACGCTGCGGCAGGCTGCGCAGGTTCATGCCCGTAACCGCCAGGATTTGTTTGATCATGAACGCAGCGCCTCCACGATAACGAGTTGCTTCGCACGCCACGCGGGCACCATGCCGGTGGCAAACGCCAGGGCGGCAGCCATGAGGATGCCTTCGACGATGACGCTCAGCGGCATCTTGACGACACCGAGCGTGTTACGCAGCAGCGGGAACAGAAGATCGGCAATGCCGAGGCCAACGAGCGCCGCAACGATGCACAGCGCGAGTGCCTGGACCAGTACGAGAACGAGCATGCGCATATCGCTGAAGCCGAGCGTCTTCAGCACGGCCAGTTCGGGCACCTGTTCGCGCACGGCCTGCATGACCGTGCTGCCGACCGCAAACAGCAGCGCAAAGAACACGGCGAACAGGATATAGGTGACGATCAGGTTGATGTCACCGATCTGTTTCATGAACGCCTGCTGAAATTCCTTTTCGGTCTGCGTCTTCGTCTCGTTCGCGGAGTTGGCAAAGCGCTTGTCGATCTCGGCAGCAATCTGCGCCGATTGGCGTGGATCCTTCACCTGCACGATGTACCAACCGACATTGCCCTTGTCGAGCAAACGCGCTTCGTCGAAATACTTGTAGTTAAAGAACAATGCGTCTTCGCGCGAGCGCTCGGCAGGCACCTCGTAGATGCCCACTATGTCGAAGTCCCAATCCGAGTTGCCGTCGGCCGCCTTGACCCAGATTGTCGAGTGAAGCGGTATCTTGTCCCCGATCTTCCAACCGTATTTCTTCGCGAGATTCAAACCGACCACGGCGCCCGTGCGCGTGTGTTCGAGCGCATCGAGTTGCGCCTTCGGCAACTGGAATTCGGGGTGGACCGGAAACTCGCGCTCGGGCTCGACCGGGAATGCCGCGATGAAGTTCTTCGGGTCCTGATAGTACGGACCGAACCACGATTCGTGCGATACGCGCGCCACGCCCGGCACCGATTCGAGCTGCTGCATATACGCATACGGCAGGCTCTCGGTGATGGAAATGCGGTTCGTCACCACGAGCCGGTTCACGTTCGAACGCTCGATCGTCTCGTTGAAAGCGGCGTTGATTCCTTGCAGCATGCCGAACAGCAGAAACGCAATGACGACCGAGAGCATCGTCAGCACCGTGCGCGTTTTTTTGCGCCAGAGCATCGCCCACACCAATGGCACATATTTCATCGCTTCGCTCCGCGGCTCACGCTTCGGTCCGTTGCGGCGCCTCGACGAAGCGGCCCTTGTCGAGATGCAGCGTATGCGTCGCGAAATCGGCCGCCTTCTGATCGTGCGTCACCATCACGATCGTCTTGCCGTACTCGCGATTCAGCACCTGCAACAGGTGCAGGATTTCGTCGGCCGTCGCACGGTCGAGATCACCCGTCGGCTCGTCGCAAACAAGCAGCTTCGGATCGGACACGAGTGCCCGTGCAATGGCTACGCGCTGTGCCTGCCCGCCCGACAGTTCCGACGGCTTGTGCTTCATCCGGTCTTCGAGCCCGACGATCGCGAGCGCCGCGCGCACGCTGCGCATGCGGCGCTCCTTGCTCATCGAGGTGAGCAGCAACGGCAGTTCGACATTGCGCTCGGCCGAAAGCATCGGCATCAGGTTGTAGAACTGAAAGACAAAGCCGACGTTGTTCGAGCGCCAGCGTGCAAGCGCGCTGCCGGCGAGCGCATCGATACGCTCGCCGGCCACGACGATCTCGCCGCGCGTAGGATGATCGATGCCGCCGATCAGGTTCAGCACCGTCGTCTTGCCCGATCCCGACGGCCCCATCAGCGCAACGAAATCGCCGTGGTCGACCGTCAGATTCAGGTTATGCAGCACTTCGACCGTCTGCTTGCCACGTGTGTACGTCTTGATGACATTCTGTAGTGACACCATCGCGCTCATCGTCTCTCCTCGATTGCACTTTGCGCTCGTCGTCCGTGGGCACCGCGCCCGCCCTCAGTGGTCCGCCACCTTCACATGTTCGCCGTCCGTCAGCTTCGTCAAGTCGCCCTCGGCCACGCGTTCCCCTGCAACGAGACCCGACACGACCGTCTGCTCCTCGCCGTTGCGCGCGCCGAGCTTCACGACGCGGCGCTCCAGCGTCTCGTCGTGCAGAACGAACACCGTGCCGCTGTCCGGCCCCGCGGCGCCGCCGGCCGCTACCGCGTCGAGAGGCAGCACGACACCGCCCGCCGTCGCCGCGCCGGCACGTGCCGCCTCGCTCAGGAACGACACCCGTGCCCCCATCTCGGGCAGGATCCGCGGGTCGCGCGACTTGAAACCCACACGCACTTTCACGGTCGCCTTGCTGCGATCGGCCGTCGGCACGACCGCGATCACATAAGCCGGGATCTGCCAGTCGGGATAAGCGTTGAGCTTCATCGACGCCGGGCCGTCCGGCTTGACACGGCTGATGAAGTTCTCGCTGACGTCGATGTCGACTTCGAGCGAATTCATGTCCACGAGCGTGCAGATCCCGCTGCGTGTGAAGCCGCCGCCCGCCGACAGCGGCGAAACGATTTCGCCGGGCTGCGCATTCTTGCTCGTCACGACACCGGTAAACGGCGCACGCACGATCGTGTCGTCGAGATTGCGCTGGGCAACCTGGAGCGACGCCCGCCGCATTTCGAGGTTGCCCTGCGCCACGGCCACGTCGGTCTTCTTCGCGTCGTAATTCGCCTTGCTCGTCTCCAGCGCAGCCGCGCTGATCACGCCGGCGGCCGCCTGCTTTTCGTCGCGCCGGTAGATCGGCACAATGTCTTCGAAGGCAGCACGCGCCTGCGCCAGTGTGCCCTCGGCTTGCACGACGCCGGCCTTCGCTTCGAGCAACGCAGCACGTGCGTTCGTGTCGTCGAGGCGCGCCACCACGTCGCCCTCTTTCACGTGTACGCCTTCCTCGATATAGAGCTGCTCGAGCTTGCCCGTGATCTTCGCCGACACGGTGGCCTGCCGGCGCGCGACCACGTAGCCCGACGCGTCGAGCAACGACGCGCCGCCCTGCCCGCCCGCGGTCGCCGACGCCCGTGCAACAGCCACGCGCACTGTCGGTGCCGCGCGCTGGAAAAACACGAAAGCGATCGCGGCAAGCGCGACCAGGACGATGATCAGCACGACGATCCAACGCTTCTTGCCGCCGTGACCGGGCTCGGTCGGCCGCTCGTCGCGTTCGATCCGCAACTGTTTCAGCAATTCCGCTTTGTCCGTCATCTAATTCGCTTCCCGCTTCTTCGTCAATTGAATGCGCATCGCGCTACTGCGCTTTTTTCGTTTCGTCGTGCATCGCTGCGCTCGCCACATCGGGTTCGGGCGTGCCGGGCCATGTGCCCCCAAGCGCGAGAAAGAGCGCGGCCGTGTCCTGATAGCGCGCTGCTACCGCCTGCACATAAGCGATCCGCGCTTTTTCGTAGTCCTGCCTGGCGACGAGCAATTCGACGTGCGTCGCGCCGCCCATCCCATAGCGCGTCTCGATCAAGTGCAGGCTCTCCTGCGCCGCCGCCTGCGCCCGGTATTGCGCGGCCAGTGCCCGCGCATCGGTTTCCAGGGCACGCAGCGCATCGGCCACACCCTTGACCGCAACGAGCACCGTCTGACGGTATTGCGCGAGCGCCTGGTCATACTCGGCAATCGCTGCCCGGCGCTTCGCCGATAGCGCCCCGCCCTGGAACAACGGCTGCGTGATCGTACCGGCCAGGGAAAAAACGTTGCTGCTGAATAACGACCCGAGCGAAGTGGCCGAGTCGCCGAAACTGCCCGAAATGCCGATCTGCGGCAGCATATTCGCTGTCGCGACGCCGATCTGCGCACTCGCCTGATGCAGCTGAGCTTCCGCCTGTCGAACGTCGGGACGTTGGCGGACGATGTCGGCCGGCACCATGACCGGAATCTCGCGAGGAAGCTGCAGCGCAGATAGATCGAACCCGGTCTCGCCATACTCGCCCGGCAACTTGCCAAGGTATACGGCAAGCTGGCTGCGTGCCGCCGCAAGCTGTTGCTCGAGCGGCGGCAGCGTGGCCTGCAGCGACGCAACATTCGACTCGGCAGACAGGACGTCGGAGCGCGTCGTGCCGCCGAGTTCGAATTGCTTCTGGCTCAGGTCGCGCTGGTGCTCTGCCGAAGCGATCAGATCGCGCGTCGCGTCGATCTGGGCGCGCAGCGACGCCTCATGAACGGCGGCCGTCACGACGTTGGCCGCGAGCGTCTGGTAAGTAGCCACGAGCGCTTCGCGCTGCGCGTCGCGTGCGGCAGACTGCGCCTCGATGCCGCGCCGCACGCCGCCGAAAACGTCGAAGTTGTACGACAGACTGACCGACGCGTTATAAAGCGTGAAAAGGAAACTGCCCGCTTGCGGAAAGCCCTGGCTCGCGCCATTGATCTTTTGGCGTGCGGCGCTCGCGCTGCCCGATATCGACGGGAACAACGCGCCGCGCTGCGCGGCGAGTTGTGCTTCGGCCGCACGCAAAGCGGCCTGCGCCGACGCCAAGTTAGGGCTGTTGGCGAACGCTTCGTCGACGAGCCGGTCCAGCTGCTCGGAGCCATAGGCATGCCACCAATGCGCGCCCGGCTTCGCATCGCCCGAGAAAATCTGCGCCTCGCCGCCCGCGGCCGGCGTACCGACGCTTAGCGCCGGCAAATCCGTCTCGGTCGTATGGGCAAGCGCGGGCGCGGCAGGCGCCTTGAAATCGGGCCCCACCGCACAACCGGCGATCAGCATCGACGCCAATATGCATGCGCCTGCGCCCACATGTCGCACGCGCGTCGCCGCGCCACCGGGCACGACGACGGATCGGACTCTATTGCCCATATTGAATTCGTCATCCCTCGAAAGCGTATCACCGGGCGTTCGCCTGATATTCGCCGGTTCTCAGTCACTGGCGCTCCCGCCGCCATTGCTCAGCGAGCAAAAGGCGGGAACGAGTATATAGCGCTCACGTCGTAGCGCTCACGTCGGCCGATCGACTCATAAAAACCGACTATTGAAATGCAATCGACCGTCGACCGAAATTTCGCCAATTCGCCAAGTGCCTGACGGCAATGGCTTACACAAGGACGCGACCGCTATCAAAAGCGCATCGCGAGCATAACGGGTCAGCGCGCGACACGCACCGAACTGCGCACAACGAACTGGAACGCGATTTGCGTACTCTTTCTGCGATGGGGCGAGTATCCTGAGCCATGCGCGGTACGATTGTTCTTGGCGCATCGTTGGGCGGAGTAGAAGCGCTATGTGAAATCGTCGCGCGCCTGCCCCGGTCCGCCGGCGTCCGCAACTGGCCGATGTGAAAGCGATTGCGCCGAGCGGATTCGGCAGGCAGACCGACATCGACGATGCGCTGCACGCGGGCTTCGACGCGCACCTGACAAAGCCCGTCATGCTCGATGCGCTATTAAGCACGATTGCGCGGCTGCGGCTGCGTTGAGGCGCGCTTATACTTGCGTCCCCGTGTCCAACCCGCTCGAATCGATCCGATGAAGAAGTTGCTTGCCGGCCTGCTCGTGGCCGTAGCCACGCATGCGTTTGCGGCGCCCGCCTGCCCAGCGTTCGTGCCGAATGCGCAGTGGCCCGCGCTGACGAACGCCAAGATGGCGCCCAAGACGCGCGTGCTTTGCTATTCCGATTTCGCTGTACTCCATTCGGGCGTGACGCATGGGCCGCTGTGGTCCGCGGAGCATCTGACGCGCGAGCACCTCGCGGCCGCGCGCGAGCAAGTCCGCACGAACAAGTTCTATGAAGAAGCGGCGCTGCCGTCCGGCGAGGGCGCGACGCTTGCCGACTATAAGCGCAGCGGGTTCGACCGCGGGCATATGAGCCCCGCGGGCGACCGTTGGAACGAAGAGGCCATGGCTGAATCGTTCACGCTTGCGAACATCGTGCCGCAGGATCGCGACAACAATCAGCACCTGTGGGCGAGGATCGAATCGGCCGTGCGCAAGCTCGCGCAAAAGAGCGGCGAGGCTTATGTGCTGACAGGCCCGCTGTTCTCGGGCAGCCAGCTGCGCACGATCGGCGCAAGCCGCGTGTTCGTCCCCACGCAACTGTTCAAGCTCGTCTATCTGCCGTCCACACAAAGCGCGTTTGCAATCGTCGTGGACAACACGTCCACCGATCGTTACGACGTGAAGACCGTGCACGAACTGGAAGCGATCAGCGGCATGCGCTTTCCGGGCATTCCGGAGGCACTCAAGGACCAACGGATCGGAGGACTCAAAGGTGTCTGATTTCCACGCCTACACGAACGACGACGATGTGCTCAATATCGAGGGCGATGCGCTCACCGTGTCGAATGGCACGACGCGCGTCGTCATCAACGGCACGCTGGAGCTTGCGAAGGATAAGCACGGCCTGGCCGCCGCCCGCGCGTTGAAAGCAGCGGTCGACGGCATCGTCGCGGCGCTCGAGCGCGAAAAGGATCTGCCCGAGCGGCTGGCAGAGGAACCGCCCGCGCCGGGCGGCACCGTCGATAATCCGTTCTCCTAGGGGTTACCGCCCCCCGCAACGCCAGCCGCACCGTCTGCGCCGTCAATCTTCGATCGTCTCGTGCACGTTCGCCTCGCCGCGCTTCCAATAGCTGGCGGCGCGAATACGCTTCTTGTCGATCCCACGCTCAGCCGTCAGATGCTGCCTGATCGCGCGGATCGCTGCCGCTTCGCCGGCCGCCCAGACGTACCCGTCGCCATCGGGCAAATACGTGTCCCGGACCGCTTCCAGCAAGGGGCTCGTGGCCGCGTCGCTGGCCGCAGCTTCGTTTCGATAGCACCAGACTTCGTGCAAGTCGGCCTCCGTGGCGAATGCAGTCCGCGCCGACGGGTCGCGCGCTTCGATCACCACGGCCACGCGTGCACGCGCCGGCAGCTCGGCCAAGCGGCGGCTGATCGCCGGCAGCGCCGTCTCGTCGCCGATCAATAAATGCCAGTCGAATCCGGTCGGCACAACGAACGATCCGCGCGGGCCGCCGATGCCGAGGCGCTGTCCGACGCGCGCCTGCAGCGCCCACGTCGACGCCGGACCGACATCGTGCAGCACGAAATCGATGACGAGTTCGCCGCGCGCTGTGTCGAAGTGCCTCGGCGTGTAGTCGCGTGCGATCGGACGCGGCACTCCCGCGGGGAACACGGGGCCGTCCGGCCCGACCTCGGGCAACACCGGCGCGTCCGCCCCCGGCTCGGGAAAAAACACCTTCACGTGATCGTCGAACGAAGCCGACGTGAAGTCGCGCAAGGACTCGCCCGCCAACGTCACGCGCGCAAGGTGTGGCGTCACACGCTCGACACGCGCCACCTGAACCAAACGCATTTTCAACGGGTGACGCACACGCGTGACCTTAAGGCCGGTGTCGCTCACAGTGTCCATATCCGACTCTCCAATAAATGCGGGTTGCCTTTGCGACGCGCGCACGCCCAACCCGTTGCGTAGGAACGCAGCCGAAACCTCACGCCGCGATATGTCGTAAGATATATATCGTACGATACATATCTTACGACATATCGTCAACCTGCGACGGGTGCAGGGACGTCCGCGCAGTCGAAGGGAAAAGCATCCGCGAAGGCAGCAATGCAACGTTGTGGCGCCCGCGCGTCTTGCGGCGCGCGCTCGGCTCTCTTAGAATTGCGCTTGCATCCAGAGTTGGTACCCAACGGTACGAACGCCAACCTGCCTTCCCGGGCAAGGTGGTTGCCTCAAGGCGATGCGGCCGATGGTCGGCAACGAAGCGGGACAGCATAGCTGGCACCGGTTCGAATCTCTCGTTTCTTCCGGAGTCGTTATGCATCAAGATCTGCCTTCCCGCCTCGCAGCACATTCCGACAGCACAGATTGGTCGCACGGCCTGCCGGGCGCCCGCTTGACGCATACCGTTCATCTCGTTGCGGCCCCCGGTTCCGACATCGTGGCGCGCGCAGCCGCCTGCCTCTCGAACGAGCGCGTCGTGGCGCGTGACTGGGCCGTCTTGAAGCGGGGCGGTGTGCTGGAACAACGCATCGTCGTCGACGACATCAGCGAGCAACGCGCGAAGGCACTAAGCGCGCAGCTCGCGTCGCTCGAACACGTCTTGCGCGTGCGCGTCGAACACTGTCTGGTGCGGCGCCGTGGCACTCATGCGCCGCAGCCCGGGTTGGCCTGACGCGCCCCTGCCGTCGCCGCGTCTTCAGTGAATGCCCCGTTCAATCGCTTGAAGATTGCGCCTGGACATGCGACCGTCTGCTGATTCCGACCAGCGCCCCGTGCCGATGAAAACGCTTACCGACCAGCTTGCGCAATACGCCGCCTACCATCGCGACCGCCGCAACATCGCCACGCATTTCGTCGGCATTCCTATGATTGTCCTCGCGCTGGCGATCTTGCTGAGCCGCGTCATCTGGCCCATACCGGGTCTGGCCGTTGCGTTGTCGCCGGCATGGTTGCTGTTCGGCGGTGCCACGCTCTATTACCTCGCCCTCGACCTGCAACTCGGCATCGCAATGGCGGCGGTTTCAGCGGTCTGTCTCGCACTGGGCCATGAGATCGCGCTTGCGCGTTTCACTGTGTGGCTCGGTACCGGTGCGGCACTCTTCTTGGTCGGCTGGCTCTTTCAATTCGTCGGCCACGTGGCTTACGAACACCGAAAACCGGCTTTCGTAGACGACGTGATCGGCCTTCTTATCGGCCCGCTGTTCCTGCTCGCCGAACTGCATTTCGGCTTTGGCTGGCGCCGTGCGTTGCGCGACGAGATCGAAGCGCGCGTCAGGCTCGCCGAAGGATGAGCGCGCTGTGCACGCCCGTGACCGCCACGGCAAGCCAGATCGGCCCGTAGGTGGCTAACTGTTGGGCTGATAGCGACTCGCCCAGCAACGTGACCGACAGCACGACCAGCAACACGGG